>DCSN01000162.1:0-1017 GCA_002325645.1 Pseudanabaena sp. UBA1465 | reverse complement strand
GGAGCGCTTTCTTAAAAGATGATAAAAGATCTGTACACACTTAGCTTATCTGAGGAAATTATATGGGGCTAATCGAGGATATATCTCGCTTTTTGGAAACTCGTTTAGAGGAGTTTATTCGCAATAACCCACAAATTGAGTTGCAAATACTAGAAGATAAGTTGCGTCAACAGGAAGAGGAGATTGCCAAGTTAATCATTACCTCCAAACAAGAAGAAAAGAACTTACAGGAGCGAATTCTCGAAATTGCAGAAGAGATTCGGGTCTGGCACGATCGCACAGTTAAAGCTGAATCCTTTGATCGTCGGGATCTCGCCAATCTAGCTAAGGAACGCGAAGCAGCTCTTTTGCGGCAAGGCAATCAAATTTGGGCGCAGATGGAACTGGTTAAAAAACGGGCGATCGATAGTCAAACCCTACAGGTACAAATCCAAGAACGGCGCAAGGAGGTTCAGGCTAAAGTCGCTGAAGCGGCTAAGACCGCCAAGGTCAAGTCCCCCTCTAGTACGCCTTTAAATTGGGACAATCTTTATACCCCTCCTTTCCGAGATCCTAATGACAAATTAGAAGAAACTTTCCGCCGTTGGGAGATGGATGAAGAGCTTGAAAGACTGAAACGCAATATGGGTAAACCCTAAAAGCTGTGGCGCAGACTGCGCCACAGCTTTCTTAAGGTACTTATAGCAATCTAATTTATTTTTTAACAAAATTTGCAGCCTGCTATGTTATATTCAGAAAGCACAAAAAAAGCAACGGGATGTAGCGCAGCTTGGTAGCGCACCACTTTGGGGTAGTGGGGGTCTTGGGTTCAAATCCCAACATTCCGATTTATAAATGCAGAAAAGATATTGAAAGCGGCGCTTTCAATATCTTTTCTGCAAAGGGATATATTCTGGTAATTATCCTAAAAAACTCAATATTTCTTTTGTATTTCCATAAGGATGTAAGTTACCCAGCACTGACCTGAGTACAGGTATAGTGTGGGCTTTCAATAGCCCTGAGATGATCTGCAATGTT
>DCSN01000082.1:16254-19803 GCA_002325645.1 Pseudanabaena sp. UBA1465 | reverse complement strand
GTCGCAGTCTAGAGTCGCAGTCTTAGGATTTTGACCTTTCAGTAATCCAAGTTGATAGTTTCCTATAGCCAATGCAAACCTTTCTCGACCAGCAGTAGTAGTTTTGATGGACTGTTCGGGCGACACTTCAAGCTTACAAGGGGCAATTCATGAATTGCCCCTACGCTAGAATCAGGGTTTCAAGTCCTTTTGCGTAAGTCCTAAAATTGTCGCGCAAATGCAACGCCCCTACAAGTCCTAATTACGATTTGAACTTATCGAGAATGCGGCGCATGGCTTCATTCACGTTTTCTCGGCTATTAAAAGCCGAAATACGGAAATAGCCTTCACCTGCTGCACCAAAACCAGAACCAGGGGTTCCTACCACATTACAGGTTTGCAAAAGCTTATCGAAGAAATCCCAACTGGTCAACTCTGCGGGAGTTTTTACCCATACATAGGGCGCATTCTCACCACCATAAACTGCTAAACCTGCTTCGGTCAATTTCTCACGAATAATCTTGGCATTTTCCATATAGAAATCAATCAAGGCTCTAATTTGCGCTTGACCTGCTTCCGAATAAACAGCCTCTGCACCCCGTTGAACGATGTAGGAAACACCATTAAATTTAGTGGATTGACGACGATTCCAGAGCTTCCATAATTCCACATCAGAACCATCTTTCGCTTGACCAATCAAGTTCTTAGGAACGACAGTTAAGGCGCAACGAGTACCTGTGAATCCTGCATTCTTGGAGAAAGAACGGAACTCGATCGCACATTCCTTTGCGCCTTCAATTTCATAAATGGAATGGGGAAGACTAGGATCGGTGATAAATGCTTCGTAGGCGGCATCAAAGAAAATAATCGAACCGTTAGCCCGCGCATAATCGACCCATGCTTGCAGATGCTCCTTAGTGGCGGTTGCGCCCGTAGGATTATTGGGAAAACAAAGATAAATCAGATCGACTTTTTGGGTTGGAATCTCGGCGGTGAAATTGTTTTCGGCGGTGACAGGCAAATAAACTAAGCCTTCATATTCGCCTTTCTCGTTGATTTCGCCTGTATGCCCTGCCATCACATTTGTATCCACATAAACGGGATAGACAGGATCGGTCACAGCAATGATATTGTCAGCGCCAAAAATATCGAGAATGTTGCCGCAGTCGCACTTAGAACCATCGGAAATAAAAATCTCGGAAGCGTCAATATCGCAGCCTCTCGACTGAAAATCATTGATTGCAATCTTTTCGCGCAACCATGCGTAGCCCTGTTCAGGACCATAGCCCTTAAATGAACTGCGATCGCCCATATCTTCAACGGCTTTGATCATCGCAACGCGACAGGCTTCTGGTAGGGGCTCGGTGACATCGCCAATGCCAAGGCGGATCACTTTTGCGTCAGGATTTGCCTCGATAAAGGCGTTTACCCGTCTTGCGATTTCGGGAAACAGGTAGCCTGCCTTGAGTTTGCGATAGTTGTCGTTAACGGTAGCCATGATGGATGAGTTAATTTTTTTTGATTTTTGTATATTTTTATATTAGAGCTTAGCCGTAAATTAAAGAACGAATTTTTGTGTGATGCGTCAAAGCCACACCACACAAAAATTCGTTCAAACCCAATAAATGATAGGCGGCGCGAAGCGCCGCCTATCATTTATTGGACTTACGCAAAATGACTTGCAACCTGCATTGCACCGTAAGGGCAATTCATGAATTGCCCTTACGGTGCGTTCTTTTGCGTAAGTTCTAACTTATTGACTTTTTGACTGAGAAACTCACCGACTAGGTATAAAGAACCGCAGAGAATAATCACATCATTTTGTTGATCCTCTTGTTGATCCTCTTGTTGATCTTCAAAAGCTGCTTCTAGCCCTAAATTTAAATTTTCATAGGAATGAGGTTTAACTTTGAGAATGGCCGATCCGATTTTAGCTAAATCCTGTGGGGATGTAGTTACAGAGACAGGCACAGGCACAGGAAAGAGTAAATCATCGGGATGTAAAAGTGTTTGGAGGATTCCCGATTGATCTTTGGTATTCAAAATTCCCATGACCCAACGTTTGCGGCGATCGCGAAAATTTGCATCGACAAATTGCCTGAGATATGCAGCCGCCGCCACGTTATGCGCTCCATCAATAAGGATTTTGCGCGGTTTTCCATTCAAATTAAACTCCACCCATTGCAATCGCCCCGCCCATTGGGTATTTGCCATACCTGTACGCATTGCTGCCTCACTAATCTGCCAACCCTGAGTTCGCAAGGATTGAATTGCGGCGATCGCCACTGCGGAGTTGATTAACTGATGATTTCCTAATAATGGCAAAGGATACTCAAAGCCTTGATAAATCGCGCCTGTAGCTGTGCTTGTGGCAGGGCTAACCCAAGTTACAGGGGCATCACATTCTGTTACTTTGATTTGCAAAGCCGCGATCGCCTCGGTCTGATTCTCTGCGATTACCACAGGACATCGTGGTTTAATAATTCCTGCTTTTTCTGAGGCGATCGCGCCTAAGGTATTTCCCAATTGTTGACAATGATCTAAACCGATGGAAGTAATTGCACAAACTAAGGGGCGATCGCATACATTCGTAGCATCTAGTCTTCCGCCCAAACCTGTTTCCAGAATTGCCACATCGACTTTCTGCTCAGCAAAATACCACCACATCGCCGCCGTAATTACTTCAAATTGAGTCGGTGGGAATTCTGGATCAATTGCGGCTTCCACTTGTTGTAAAGCCGCTAACAAATCTTGATTGCTAATCCATTCGCCATTAATCGTAATCCTTTCGCGCCAATCAAGTAAATGGGGTGAAGTATAACGCCCAACCCGATAACCTGCTTCCTGTAAAATGCATAGCAAAAAAGCACAAACGGAACCTTTTCCATTTGTGCCTGCGACGTGAATCACGCGAATTTGTTGATGAGGATTTTCTAGGGAATTGAGCAGTTGCTGAATTCGTTCTAAACCTAGATGAATCCCAAATTTATCGAAACTGTCAAGATATGCGGCGGGAGATGGATTAATTAGCTTTGGAGACATGAACTTCTAAGGCGTAGATTTTGCCTTGGGGATCGACTTCGGCAATATGTCTGCCCTGCATCGCGAATAGTTCACCACTATCACGTTTGCCCGCGATCGCCCAAATAGCTTCTAGTCCATTTTCCGTCTTTCTGGTCGTCCACACCCGTTGCATTCCTGAATAGGTTTGGAAAAACTGGCGATATAAATTAGCGATCGCATCTTTACCAACTACTTTACGCGCCCCCGCAGGTCGGACTTCTGCCTGTTCCGCAAATAGCTCGACTAATTCGTTAAAGGCTTGCTCATCGCCATTAGCGCGATCGGAAAGCTCAAAATATTTGTCTAAAATTGTCATATTCTCTTACCTCGTTTACTATAAAGCTAGAAACTTTATCAAAGATGAGCTAGAAAGCTTGATCGAGTTTCTGCTCTATGTATCTTTGCGAATTGATTAAAATTATTTTTATGTAAACATATGTTAAGGCATATAGACCAAAATAATCTTCACCCTTTAGGAGGTAAAGCAAAACCAGATTAGAGTGTCGC
>DCSN01000082.1:11468-16209 GCA_002325645.1 Pseudanabaena sp. UBA1465 | reverse complement strand
GCGACACTCTAATCTGGTTTTGCGAATCTATTGGAAAATATTGAGAGCGCCGTAGCTAATCACAAGAAAACCGATGATTCCTAACAGGGTTTTTTGTAATCTGGTCATCACAGGCTTAATTTCATAGGCGACAAGCAAGCGATCTTTTGCCAAATCTGCCTCTGGCTTTTGCCATGTCTGTCCATCGTACCAACCCGATTCTTCATAAAAAACATTCGGACTATCGAGGCGTTGCTTCACATGACTCCATCCCGATAGCAACAACAGCACTGGCAAAATTAATGCCACTGTCCCCCCAATACTCGCGACACAAATAAATTGCCATAAATGTCGGCTAGGCGACTCAATGCTCATCGCTACAGGGGAGAAAATCACCGTAAAGCCTAGCCACATTAGTGATAGGACGCGCACATATTGCGATCGCGATACCTTAGCCCAACGATAGAAAAAGGCTTCCTTAAGCTCGATATATTCATTGAGCGGCTGTTGATCTTTAGGAACTGGGCAAGTCATGGATAAAGCGATAAATTTGTCGTATATCTTGCCAGTGTAGCAATTTTCATCGATGTTTTGCCTATAGCAATGTAAGTTTTACCTAAAAAGTCTTCATCGACAAGTGCTTGGAATGTTGCCATGAGTAAAATTAATAGTAACAATTCAGAAAGGCAAAATCTCAGACGACAAAGAATCAATCAATTATTTACAACATGAAAAATTATAAAAAAAGCCCCACAAAGCGGTTTTTTTATGGTGTGTTTGGGTTGCGATTCGCGTTGGGCAGAGGTAGCTGAATATTTTCTATCACAGTCGTAGCGCCAGTGTCGGGACTTGTGGCATTATTGGGAGGGTTATTAGAATTTGTGGGATTTGGGAAATCAGTGGAATTTGTGGGATTAGGGTTATTATTTGCAGGTAATTTACCGCCTGTAAAGAAATAGTCGTAGGTTGCTCGCGAAATCTGGCGAATTAACTCATTGGCGCGTTGATCGTTATCAGGACGCTTGACCATTACCGCGATCGCATAGCGTTTACCATTGGGCATATCGACAATACCTGCATCACCGACGGCTGAGCGAATATCGCCAGTTTTATGAATAATTCTCGCCTCTTCGCCAATTCCCTTGGGTAAAAGCGTATTGGTAATCGGACGGCGCATAATATCCATAAAGCGATCGCGACTGCGTGGCTCGATCAACTTCCCCTTATCCAGCATTGCCAATAAAGCCACCATGTCCTGAGTACTAATAGTATTAGTACCTTCTATATCGGGAAGTTGATTATTCAAAACTATATTATTCAGTCCCCAAGACTTGAAACGCTGATTGAGAGCTACAGTCCCCCCCAATTTCTTGATGATCATATTAGTAGCAGTATTGTCACTAATCACGATCATTTGGGTGGCAGTTTCTAGCGCCGAGATTTTGGTACCTGTTTGTAGAAATTGAAAATCCCCTGCTTCGCCAACTTTGACATCGGCTGTCATTTCTAAGGGTTCATCCAGTTTGATTTTGCCAGCATCTACATCTTGAAAGAAAGCGACCAGAATCGGTGTTTTAATCGTACTTGCTGCCGCGATCGGTTGATTTGCGCCAATCTGCCCATAGGCTCCAGAGTCTAGATCGACCACCATCATTTGCATCAATAAATCTTTTTCTTTAGCAGCTAATTCTTTAATTTTGCTAACTAGTGGTGTGGCTTCTGTTTTTAAACTAAGCGGGATGATCTCTTGAGTAGATTTACTTGCTTCTTCCTTGGCACTCACTTCAGGAACGAGCGACTTAGCGCGATTGACTTGCTGATTTTGCCAAAAGGAAAGGGCTGTACCTGCGATGACACTCAAGCCAACACCAGCGATCGCTAAACGCAGGGCTTGCCATCCTAAAGACTTAGCCGTTGATTTGATGGGAGTCGGACGATTGGGAGGCTTTTTGCGAGTTCTTAATTCTGTGGTGCGATGATCGGGACGGTTTTCTGACCTTTGGTCAGGACGCACTTCAATTCGACTTTGACGGTTAGGTAACGGTTTGACCTTGCCCTCAGAAGATCTATTCTCAAAACTACGATTGTCAAATCGAGGATCAATTATCGGTTCAGGCGATCGCGGTGCTTCTCTGACTAGACGCGGGCGAGAATCGGCAGCAATGGGGCGGTGAGTGGATTCATTATTGCTTGTCACAGCCTTGGTGCGACGCTCGCGCAACTTATTTAAACGCGCTTCTCGGCTTTTTTCGTTAGCGTCAGGCGATGAAAAGTTTTTTGGTTCCACTGCTATTTGTAACTCCGCTTCAAGGATTTCTCTAAATTTGTGGCAAGGATATATTAAAAGATTAATCAAAAGGCTAATCAAGATGAGATGTAGCCCAATTAACTTGGCGCAAAATACCTCGCAACATCGCAACTTCTGATGGATTCAGATTAGCGCGATCAAAGATATTCCGAAACTTGCGTAATCGATGGGCGGCGGTATGGGGATACACATAACCGATCTTCAGCAATACTGCCTCAAGTTGCTGATAACAAGCTTCTATATCTTCGCGGGGTGCGAGGTCTATGGGTGCTGACTGTATCAAATCTTGGACGATTTGGCTAGTCAAATTTTCGTGACTTTGGGGATCATCTCGCAGTAGCTGCCACTGGTAGCAGCAAACCCCCACTGCTTGGGCTAAATTTAGCGATGGATAGTCAGGATTGACGGGGATTCGCATCACCTTTTGGCAATGTTGGATTTCGGCATTGCTTAAGCCGCGATCTTCTGCGCCAAAGACGATCGCCCTAGTATTTACCTGTGACAACCAGTGCAAACCTTGAGGGGGGTTAGTTACTTTCATTTCCCCCTTGTCAATTCGACCTGCGGTGGCGATCGCCCTCTGGCATCCGATCAACGCTTCAGGCAAACTATCGACGATTTTGGCATTTTCTAAAATTTCAGGGGCATGGACTGCCATATGGGTTGCTTCTTCACTGAGGCGATCGCATTGAGGATTTACCAACCACAAATCCGACAGTCCAAAATTTTTCATCACCCTTGCCACTGAGCCAAGGTTTCGCGCCCCCGCCGTCTCGACTAGCACAATTCTGATGTTGGACATAGATAAATTAATGGATTCTAAGTAGTTAGGCGCAATCGAATATACAGCGCTTTACGCTCAAACCCAAACCAAGAAAGATCTTGAAAGCGTTGTAAAGCAACGCTTTCAAGATCTTTCTTGCGGGTTTAAGCAAAGCCCTAAACCTGTGCAGTTTCCTCAATATCTTTACTCTCACCAAAGGCAATCCGTAAAAATGGAGGAGCTAAGAAGGTGGTCATAATTACCATAATGATGATCGCGACCTCTAGGGGTTTGGTGATTGCACCGCTTGCCGTACCGATACCTGCAAATACTAGACCCACCTCACCACGCGGAATCATGCCGATCCCGATCGCTAAGCGATTGACGTTAGGTATGCCCCAAAATGCCCATCCTGTAATTACCTTGCCTACGATCGCGACTAAAAGTAAAAATCCAGCAATTAATAAACCACTGCGATTCTCAGGAATCATCGGATTAAGCACACTGAGATCGGCTCTAGCACCAACCGTCACAAAGAAAATCGGGACGAGTAAATCGGCAACAGGCTTAACTAGTTCATCTAGTTCATGGCGAGCATCGGTTTCATCCAGTACCAAGCCTGCGGCAAAGGCTCCTAAAATTGCTTCTAGGTGAATGGCATTACCGATAAAAGCCATAAAGTAGGCAAAGATAAACGCGGGGATCACAATATTGCCGCGAGTTTTGAGCTTGTTAACTATGCCATTGAAGGTTTTATTAAAAATACCACCCAACAAAATTGAGCCAAATAGAAAAGCGATCGCGCTAACTAGCAGAATAAATACCTTAGTGATATCGACCTCACCTGTTTTAGCTAAGCTGGCTACTACCGCTAAGACAATGATCCCTAGCACATCATCAATCACGGCTGCCCCAACAATGATTTGCCCTTCCTTAGATTTGAGTTGACCGATTTCTGCTAATACCTTAGAAGTAATGCCGATGCTGGTGGCGGTGAGGGCGGCTCCCGCAAAGATCGCAGGAATAGCAGCAATATGAAAGAAATACATTAGTCCGATTGTCCCTGCGGCAAAGGGAGCAGCTACACCCACACAGGCCACCACGACTGCTTGGATGCCCACTTCTTTAAGTTGACGGAGATCTGACTCTAAGCCAATTTCAAAAAGAAGGATAATCACCCCTAATTCGGCTAATACCGAAACCACTTCACTTTGAGAATCAAATATGTGATTAACAGCTTCGGGAGTGAGTTGATTGAGTGTTTTGAGGGTAGTCATGACCAGCGAGTCCGATCCTGTAAACCCACCTTCAGGAAAAATAACTAGATGTAAAGCGGATACACCAACAAGTACACCTGCGATCAGTTCACCCAATACGGGGGGAAGATCTAAGCGTTTAGCCACTTCACTGCCGACTTTGCTGGCTATGTAAATAATTATAAGGGTCAGCAATACTCCCGATAAAACGATGGGTGTATATTCTGCCTCGATGCTGGCTAATAGCGGCGAAGAGAAACGCAAAGCTGATATTTGAGAAGCGATCGCACTGGACAAAAACATAATTGGCATGATAGTGGGCATAGTCAAAATCTGGAATTATTACTGTTATTTGTTGGCAACTTGAAATTTGCTCATAACATAATTATGTAGTTCAGTATAGTTACAAATCAAACCCAAATTGTCATGCCGCCC
>DCSN01000082.1:0-11433 GCA_002325645.1 Pseudanabaena sp. UBA1465 | reverse complement strand
GGGCGGCATGACAATTTGGGTTTTAAGTTTACTCATGCTGAACTAATTAATCATGGTTGTTCGTTGGAGCTTAGGCAATTTAACCAAATGTACACAGTTTTAGAAGCGATCGCTACTGCTAACCCACCCTATAAGCTCACCCAGTCTGAAGCAGCAGACTTTATGTTACAAACCGAAGGTTTATCGGTTCCCATTAGAAAAAGAATTCCCTCAATTTATGCTAATTCAGGGATTGATTATCGCTATAGCTGTATCCCTGACTATGGCGGCGATCTCCAAAATTTTGAACTTTATCCACCTAACTGGGAACTGACACCAATTCCCAGCACCTTTAGCCGCAACCAAATATATGCAAACTATGCCCCAAAAATTGCTTTGCAATCAGCACAACAGGCGATCGCGACGGCACAACTCACTGCTTCAGAAATTACCCATTTAATTGTGGTTAGCTGCACAGGCTTTTCTGCCCCTGGAATTGATATTCACTTGATCAAGCATTTAGGGCTATCCTATGAGATTTCTCGCACGATGATTGGATTTATGGGCTGTCATGCCGCCTTTAATGGACTTAAATCTGCCCATGCAATTTGCCAAAGCGATCGCCAAGCTAAGGTTCTTTTAGTTTGTGTGGAGTTATGTTCTTTGCATTTTCAAGTTGCAGATACCCTCGAAAATACCATTATCAATGCCATATTTTCCGATGGCTCTGCCGCCGCCATTCTTACTTCACAACCATTTTCCCAAGCGGAAGGCAAACTCGCCTATACCGATGGTCATAGTCTTTTGTTAGAAAATACGGAAGAGCTAATGAACTGGACAATTGGTGATACTGGCTTTTTAATGAGTTTATCGCCAAAGGTTCCTGAAACAGTTGCAGAATATTTACCTAATTATTTGCAAAGTTTCTTAGGAATACATAATTTGACGGAAAATGATCTCGATTTTTGGGCAATTCATCCAGGGGGTAGAAAAATTATTGAGCAAATTCAGTCAATTTTTACATTAAACGATCGCATGGTGGCTGATTCCTATCAGGTTTTGCGGCGTTATGGCAATATGAGTTCGCCAACGGTTTTATTTATTCTCAAAGAGATTTTAGAAAAACATCAAGCAGGAATCAGCGATCGCCACAGTTCCACTTTTCAGAATGGCATCGCCTTAGCCTTTGGACCAGGGCTATCCATAGAAGGTTGTCTATTTCAGAAAGTTTAAAAGACCCCTCTTGATAGGCAAGGGGCTTCAGTCCCTTGTTGGTGATCTGCAAAATAAATTATTTAAGGAATATCTATGCCTTCATTTCAAATTCGCACCGATCAAGATGAGTTGATGGATGATTTCACCATTCAGGATGAACGTCTGACTGATGCTCTAGAGCAGTTACGCCCAATCAATCAATTATTAGGTGGATATGCGACGACGATGGAAGTAATCGCTCCATTTTTAAAATCAAGAGCCAATCAAACAACACGCATTCTCGATTTGGGAACTGGCATTGGTGATTTCCCAGAATATATTCTGCGGTGGGCGGCGGCGCAGTCCCCTGCCATTGATGTCGAAGTTGTGGCGATCGATGCAAATCCTGTGACTGTAGATTATGCGCGATCGGCTCTGCAAAAGCGCTTGCCGCCTAGTCTGCAATCAAAAATCAAAGTGGAAGTTGCTGACGCTCTGTCGCTGCCCTATGCTGATGATGAGTTTGATATTGCGATCGCCGCCATGTTTTTACATCACTTTGCCCATGAGAATGCCGTGCAAATTGTGCGATCGATGCAGCGTGTATCTAAACATGGAATTTTAATCAATGACTTACATCGCCATCCCTTCGCCTATTACGGCATTTATGCCCTCACAAGACTTTTACCTGCGGTAGATATGGTGCGAAATGATGCCCCTCTATCGGTTTTGCGCGGCTTCAAATCTCCTGAGTTAAAAAGCATCGCCAATTCCGCAGGTTTAATCAACTTCTCTCTCAAATGGCGTTATGCCTTTCGTTGGGTACTAAGCACTATCGTTTTATTGAAGTAATTCCAAAGATTCCTGTGCTATTTTCTTCCCAATCGTCATTTCATTTGTAGTAACTAGCGATCGCCTATTCATGTAAAAGCTATAATCGTTGACAATCTAGCAAGCAATAGCAGATCGATAACTTTATGAATGCAATTTCTTATGTTGATGCACAGAGCAACTTGGCAAAAATGATCGATCAAGTATGTGATCATCACGATCCTGTGATTATTACGCGCCACCAGCAACCATCCGCAGTACTTCTATCTCTTGAAGATTATGAATCTCTTACAGAGACAGCTTACCTCTTAAGGAGTCGTAACAATGCTAAACGAATTTTTGAGGCGATCTCCGAGTTGGAATCTGGCGGTGGTACTGTACGGGAGCTAATCGAGTGAAGATTATTTTCTCAGAACGTGCTTGGGAAGATTATCTTTACTGGCAAAAAACAGACAAAAAAATACTGAACCGAATTAATAGTCTGATTAAAGATATTCAACGCAATCCTTACAGTGGTATTGGCAAGCCAGAACCTTTAAAACATGGATTGTCAGGATATTGGTCTAGACGTATTGATGATGAGCATAGGATTCTTTACAAGATTGAAGATAATGTACTTTCGCTGGTTCAGATCCGCTATCACTATTAAAGAAAAATATGAATTATGACGCGATCGCGATCGGTGCTGGGCTATCGGGCTGTAGTGCCGCTATTCAACTAGCAAAACTTGGTTATCGAGTTCTCCTGCTAGAGCAGAGCCATTACCCAATGCACAAACTCTGTGGCGAATTTCTATCCATTGAAGTTACCGAAGCCTTTGCGAACCTAGGTATATTGGAACAGGTTCACAGAATCGGCGCACAGCCTATTCATCGAGCCTATTTGACTACCTCTGGCGGTGCATCTTTTCGCTGTCCATTGCCTAGCACTGCCCTCGGTTTGAGTCGCTATCAATTGGATTTAATGCTATTTGAACGCGCACAGGGCTTAAATGTAACTTGTCTTGATAATACAAAAGTTACAGGCGTTACGGGGAACTTAGCAGAAGGATTTACGGTGAGTACTAGCAAAGGAGAATTTTCGGGACGCTTAGTATTAGGGGCATTTGGAAAACGATCTTCCCTCGATCGCAGTCTCAATCGTAAATTTATGCAAAAGCGATCGCCTTGGATTGCCTATAAAGGACATTTTACGGGTGTAGATATTGGTGATGTGATTGAATTACATAGTTTTCCCAATGGCTACTGTGGACTATCACAAATTGAGACGGGAGAGATTAATGTTTGTTGGATTGCCCATGAGCGCGTGATGAAGGAGCCAACCCATCCAGAGTTAGGTATTGCTTCATCTCTGGCGCAAAATCCTATACTCGCCGATCGCTTCCGTCATATGCAACGCACTTCGCCATCATTGCAAGGCTTAAGCCAGATTAGCTTTGCGCGGAAGGAGAACTTTCATAACGATATTTGTATGATTGGCGATACCGCAGGCATGATTACGCCGCTTTGTGGGGATGGTATGGCGATGGCTTTGCGTTCCGCCGAAATAGCTGTTCCCTTTGTCAGTCAGTTTCTCGAAGATAAAATTAGCGCGATCGCCTTTAAACAACAATATGTGATCGCATGGCAAAGGGAATTTCAAACCCGCTTGCAATTGGGAAGGATGATGCACAATTGCTTTGTGCAGCCGTCCCTCGCCAATATCGGCGTGGGTTTATGTCAGATGGTTCCCACTTTAGGAAATTGGATTATCGGTGCAACTCGCGGTAAACCTCAGCTAATCAACAATGAGTTTGCGAGTAATGCGATCTCCTAAGGCAATGCCTACACCTGCGGTCAGAAAAGCAATCATCGTCAATAAAATCATATTGGCTAAGGGAATTGCGGAGGTTTTGGGAACTAGATAGCCAAAAATTGCGATCGCCCCTGATAAACCACTAAAGAACAAACCAACGGTCAAACCTGAAAATACTTTGGGAACCATCGTCAGGGCAAAGGCAACCATGCCATTATTGATTGCACTGAGGCAGATCAACATCAAGAAGAGGATTACAAGAGCCGCGATCGCGCCATAACCTACGGATAGCAAGCCTAAACCTGCCGCAAAACCGCCCAAACTAAACAGCATTAATCGTTTGTTGTCAATTAATTTCGAGATTTGCCCCGTAGCGAGGGCTAATAAAGCCTGAATTATTAATGTCGATCCCATTAATATGTCAATCGATAATCCTGTAAGTTTAGTAATCTCGTTGCTATAGGTTCCCCGTAGCACATCGCCGAATAATCTCATCCCTAAACCAAGGGTTGCACCCACAAACATAACGATCGCGAAATTCCTTAAATAATCTCGAAATGGCAGAGGTTCATGTTTCTCCAATTCAGGATTAAGCTGTTTGGGAATGTAAAGCATGGCATTGCGTAAACCTGCTACCCCTGCGAGCAATGAAAAGGAGGCGATCGCAAAGGTGATCGGTGCGCCCAATCCCAGAATAAAATTTGTCGCTAAAGGTCTAATTGAACCAATTAAGCCACCGACCAAAGTTAAAATGCTACCTGCAAGGGGTAATTTCGTTGATCCCGCAAAGCTACCAATTAAGCAAATAACGGGACTGCGAAAGGTTGCCATCATCATTGCCCATAAGACCGCAAGGAGTGGCAATAGCAAACGAGTGACATCATTCGCGCCCCCAAAAATGACCACCGAGGGCAAGCCAATAAACAAAGCCGTCGCCGCGATTACCCCTGCCACAATCAAGGGCATTCGGGTGCTATACCAACGCTGCCAGCGATCAGACAATCCGCCAAATAATGGCTCCACAATCACCGCGATCGCACTTTCGATTACCAACAACAGCGCGGCAAATTGCTGCGCCTGACTAGTGGGATAGGCAAATACCTGTTCGATAAACTTGGGCAAGTACACCGAATAGGCAATCCAAGTCAATGTGATCGCCCCCTGCACTGAGGCAAGGCTCCAGACTTGCAGCCAAAGTACTGGTTGATCTGATGGATTTGGCGATGATGGATTTGGCGATGATGGATTTGATGTTGGGGCGATCGTCATAAAAATTCCCTCGCTGAGCCATTAGAAAGAGTCGCATCGCGACTCTCTCTAATTTATTTATTTTGACAACATACAGCCTTGCATAGAAATTGTGCCATCGGGCAGAGTTGCACGACATAGATTTGCCTGACTAAGATCGACATTCGTAATATTCGCCTTAGTGAGGTCGGCACGATAAAGATCCGCGCCCTTCAGGTTTGCACCTGTCAAATCAGCACCATAGAGACTAGCATTACGCAAAGAAGCGTTGCTGAGATTGGCTCGGTTCAGCTTGGCATAGACCAATTCAATATCAATTAAATTCGCATTTTGCAAATTAGCCTCGGTGAGGTCGGCATATTTCCATCGGCTATTTCTGGCATTTGTCCCAGACAAATTGGCTTGGATTAAATCACTATTAATCAAAAAAGTGTTGCGAAGATCGGAGTTGCTAAGATCTGCACCCCGAAAATCCGCGTAATACATAGTGCTGAAAGCTAAGGTTGCGCCAGAAAGAGCGCTCTGTCGTAGATCGGCGACATCAAGGAATGATTCCCTTAAATCTGCCCCACTGGCATTAATGCCACTCAATTCACAGCGCTGACAGGTGCGGCTTTCCAATAGAGCTTTGAGATGGTCGGCATTTTGCGCTTGTACGCTAGATGTCATGCCAATGGTGATCAAACTAGCGATCAGCGTGCTAGCGATCGCCGTCACGGAATGAGTAAAGGCTGTTGGCTTCATGCGAAAGTACCTAAATTTAGCAATCCTTTCTTAATTGTTAACACAGGACTACCCACTGCAACACAGCAAAATGTAACAAAAGTAAAAAGTAGTAAAGGCACAAAGCGCCTTTACTGCTTTCTTGTTCCAATAGCTTGTGGCGGCGATTCGCGCCGCCACAACTTTCTGAACTGATGGTCTGTTGATTTTGTATACTGGTAGTGTTTTGTTGATATTTTGTGATGGATCGTAACTGAATGTTCGAGCAGTTTCTAGAGACAAATGGTTTGTCCTTTCGACCCGAAGTCATTCCTATTCTGGGAGTACTAATTCTGCTAGAGGCAATTCTGTCTGCGGATAATGCGATCGCTCTTGCGGCGATCGTGCGAAGTTTGCCAGATCCACAGCAAGAGAAATGGGCGCTACGTTATGGCTTAATAGGCGCATTTGTGTTGCGTGTTGTTTTGATTTTCACGGCAACATGGGTCATTAAGTATTGGCAGTTTGAACTAGCAGGTTCGCTATATTTACTATGGCTTTCAGGTAAATTCTTCTTAGAAAAGGCTCAAGAAGGTCATGATGCTAAACATCCAGTGCGAATGGCAAGTAAGCTATGGCAAGTTGTTGCCCTAGTTTCACTGACAGATTTAGCATTTTCCCTCGATAGTGTGACGGCCGCAGTGGCAGTTGCCGAGGAAACTTGGTTGGTATTAATTGGTGGGGTGGCGGGGATTATTGCTTTACGATTTTTAGCGGGACTGTTTATTCAGTGGTTAGAAGAATTTACAAATCTTGAATCGGCTGGTTATATGATTGTGTTGCTAGTGGGTTTACGCCTATTTATTAAGGTGTTTTCCGATAATTTAGTGCCACCTGAATGGTTGATGCTGAGTTTAATTGGCGCAGTTTTTCTATGGGGATTCTCGAAGCGAGAACCCGTCGATGAGGCTGAGGCTTAAATTAAAAATAGGTGATGCTTTGCATTGCCTTTGGTTTGAGTCACAATAACGAAAAATATAGTAAAAGATAGATTACAACGAGGCGCAAGTAGCAAAATGTTTAAATATCCCGAAGACCTAAAATATACCAACTCCCATGAATACATTCGCTTAGAGGAAAATATTGCCACTATAGGTATTACAGCTTTCGCGATCGATCAGCTAGGGGATATTGTGTTTCTCGATCTACCTGAAGCGGGTGCAAAAGTAGAGAAGGGAAAGACTTTCGGCACAATTGAATCAGTCAAAGCTGTAGAAGATATTTATTCTCCTGTAACAGGTACGGTGATTGAAGCAAATACCAATCTAGTTGATGAGCCTGAAAATATTTCTGCCGATCCCTACGGTGCGGCTTGGCTACTCAAAGTCAGTATTGAAGATGAAAGTGAACTTAACGATACTCTTTCCGCCAGTGAATATTCTGAAAAAGTCGAAGGTAAATAATCTATGGCTAAAAAAAGAGCGCTTTGCGCTCTTTTTTTATTCTTTAGTTTGTCGTAATCGTGGTGGTAACTCCACCGTAAAGATAGAACCCTGATTAACCACACTTTCCACGTAGATTGTGCCACCCATAAGCAATACAAGTTGTTCTGTAATCGCTAAACCTAATCCAGTACCTCCATGCTTGCGAGTAGAAGACTGATCGACTTGGCGAAACTGCTCAAAGATAGTGCGCTGAAACTCTGGCTCAATGCCAATGCCTGTATCACGGACTGAGATCAGGATATTTGATGTCGCGAATGGGGATGGAGTTGTTTCGTTCATTAAGTTAGTTTCTTTGACTTCTGAAGATGGAATTTCGATGATTTGGTCAGATGTTTTTGCGTATTTTAGTTCCACACAAACTTCACCACTATCCGTAAACTTAATTGCATTAGAAACTAAATTCGTAATTATCTGTTTAATGCGAATGGAGTCATGATAGATTGCACAAGTACCAATCTGATTTTCAAACACAAAATCGAGGGATTTAATGTTGGCTAAAGGTTGTAGGCTTTCGCAGGTATGATGAATCAACTCATCAAGATTGAAAAATTCGGGATGAGCTTCCATTTTTCCTGCTTCAATCTTCGATAAATCGAGAATATCATTAATCAAGTCTAATAGATTTTTACCATTGCGAAGAATACGCTCGACCATATCCACTTGACTTGCTGATAGAGCGTCACGACGCTGACGGAGTAAAACTTGTGAGAAACCAATAATTGCATTCATTGGAGTTCGCAACTCATGACTCATATTTGCGAGAAACTGACTCTTGAGCTGGGTTGCTTCTAGTAACTGAGCATTTTGCGCTTCGATTTGATTGATTAGTTGAGCATTACCGATCGCGATCGCCGCCTGTACCCCAAAGGAAGCTAACAGATTCAAATCCTCGCGAGAACTAGCTCTCTCTAAATGGCAATGCCCGATCGCTAATACACCCAAACGCCCAGAGCGACTTGACTCAATCGGTACAGATAAAGCACTTTTTACAGGCAAAGATTCTACTAAATGCGATTCCCCAGCTTTAATTTCAATGGGAATTCCTTCCTTAAATACCTGTGCAATTAGATTTTGGGCATCTAAAGCAAAGGATTCTCTCAAAGGAAAGTCTTCAGGCAAACCTTTTGCTGCGGATAAAATTAATCGATTTTCTTTAGGATTATAGAGCGCAATCACACAAATATCTGCCCATGTAATCGCATCACAAGTCGCTTCCACCACTGATTCTAAGAGAACATTCAAATCCTGCAACTGTTGATTAATCAAGTTAGTGAGCCGTTGCAAAATGCTCATCCGCTTTTGCTGCTCGATCATGATTCTGTTTGTCTCTTGCAGCACTTTGTCCCGATAGCGTTGCTCCGTGACATCCCGCAAAATCATCACACTACCAATTAGTTCTGATTCTGTACCCACAAGCGGTGCAGCCTTCGTACTGAGAATAATTTCATTGCCCTCAGGTGGGCGCAAAACTACTTGATCTTCTACCACTTCACCAGTAGACATCGCCCGAAAAACCACCAGATTTGCCAAATCGACAGGTTCACCATCCTGATGTCTAATGTCAAATTGTTTGACAATCTCTTCCATTGATTTAGCAATGACTGGCGATGCAGGCACACCATCATTCACTGCATTAAAACTAAGAATCTTGCGCCCTGCGGAGTTGATTTTGAGAATTCGCCCCGCAGGATCACTGAGCAGTACGCCATCGGCAAGCTGCTCGAATACAGTAGTTAATTCTTCACGCTGACGGGCGATCGTTTCGATACTTTGGGCATTACTAATCGCGGTGGCAAGGCGGCGACCGATGGATTGGAGAATATTTCTGCCGCGATCGGAAAGAGGCGTGAGACTGCCTAAAAAGAGAACTCCCACAAGGCTACTGCGAAGCAGCAGGGGATAGGCGGAAAGGCTCTGGGGCAGCAAATCACCAACAGGAGTCCGATATACCAAAGTTTGTCCTTTGAGGCGATCGCCTTCCCAAATAATCGCTTCTTGGAGTTGTCCTGCTTGACCGACAATTCCTTCCCCCAATGTAATTTCTGTCAGGGCTTGACTGGTTTTATAACCCCATTCGGCAGCTAGTACTAGACATCCTTCGGGGCGCGAGTTGGGAAGTTCCCAGAGATAGATGCTGCCGAGTTGTGCGCCTGTGAGTTTGCAAATTTCTTCTAAACTTGCTTTGATCAATTTGTATTGATCGGTGGTGTTGACTAATACGCGATCGAGAGATTGCAGGGCAAACTGAATATCACGCGCTTCGAGAGTGGCGGTTTTAGTTTCTAGATGCGCCGCCATCCGATTAAAAACCTTGGCAAATTCTCCAATTTCGTCCGCTCGATTTAATTGCGATCGCGCTGATAAATTACCTGTAGATAATTCTTCGGCAGTTTCGGCTAATTCGGTAAGTGGTGGTTGAATGCTCCGCACAATGGAAATGGCAACAAATAGCCCTGAACCTAGCCCCGTCGAGAGAACTACGATCGCTAACCATGTCGTAAAGGATTCTAATTCGGGTGTGCCTTGCTGGATATGCAGCAGCAAAATTAGGGCGGCGGTAGCTAACAGGGATGTGCTAGTGGTTAGCCCAAAAATCAAGCGATTTACTAAACTTTCACGGCGGGGCAGGTTGGCGTTGGTCATGAGGCTTTAGTTTAGTTTGGCGATCTAGTTTGATTTTAGTACTTTTAGTCAAGTTGCTTAAAGGCGATCGCGCAAAAATAGCTCAATCCTGCTCTGATCAAGGTAAGGAGATCACGGTTGCCCGTCCGATCGCCGTTAATCCTTCGATGTGAGAGGCATCGTTGCTCCATTGAAAATGTTCTTTCCAGTTTTGTTGACGAGGATTGAATAATGGGACTAGTTGAGAGGCAATGGCAGCAACGTTTGCGACCAATTGATTCTATGTGCGATCGGCATTGATGGCAATGGCGGCGCGTTGTTTGGCGGCATCAATAAGCTGACGAATTTCGCTAAAAAGTGTTTACGCTGTTTCTTGGATATTTGGAGTCATCTGTGGTGAGTTGCGATCGGATGCGTTCAATTTGCTATGTTTTAACTAAAGAACATGGGAAGTAACTAAATTCTGGTAAAATTCAGATGTAGCGGTATGAATGAGTAAATATGGTTGATATTAATACAATTGAACTTTCTTTCAAGCGCATACCTGAATATAATGCTGAACTTGCAAAAACAGTTCCTTCAAATACAAAGACGAATTTTTTAGTTGGTTCAGTTATCGCGATCGGGATTGGTCTATTTACTTTGTTAGCTACTTCTCAAAGTATGCTCAAAATCCTTGGGGGGAGCTTAGCAGTTGGTGGTGTGGGTACAGCTATTTACATATCACAACGCAAAACCGATGATTCGAGGGAAGCACAAGAGGAGAGAAAAAAGTTTAATATTGCTGAAAGTATCCGTAAGGCGAGAGCAAATATTACAAATGAACGGATTAGGCTAACTAATGCTGCTCATAGTTTTCATATATTTAGTTTTGATACTGCAAATGCAATTGGCGATCGCCTTGAATTCAACTCCTATATCGTCAAGGTAACTGATAGACCAGATAGTATAAATATCGGATTGAGAACAGATAAAATCCTTTATCGTACTGAGGTCTATGCAGAGTTTTACACAACTAAACGAGGTAAATTAAAATCACGGCAACGTAATCGCAAAGTTCCAGACCGTGTGAAATTTACAGTAGCTTTCCCAACTCGTAAACGTACAGTGAAGGGGGTAATGCCTTTTGATATTTACAATCAGATGGTGTCTTTATATAACTCCAGACATCAGAAAGCGCAAGATTTAGCTGAGTTTAATCAGCGTTATGCGATCGCTGAAGAGAATATTCGCAAGCATGGCGATCGGATTTATTTTTCTCCTGAAGAGGAAAAAGCGATAGAAGAGGCAAAAGTTTTAGCCAGTTTCGATCTGCGCCTCAATCAAATTGGGGAAGAGGTAGCTATTGTTATTGATGAAAGTGAGTTTGCAGAATTTGATCAGAAACTAGGTTTAGACTTGTTTTCTAGCAGTCCAGATATTAAAACAGATGATGAGTTAATTGATGATGAATCGGATGAATCAAGTGATGATCAAACTGTTCAATTTACAGAATCAGAACTTAAAGCGATTGGGCTTCCAGCAATTCGGAAGCAGTTTAACTAATGTGAGTGGGAAG
>DCSN01000248.1 GCA_002325645.1 Pseudanabaena sp. UBA1465 | reverse complement strand
TATTTCCAACGCCGCGAACAGCCCATTGATGCGACTTACACTAACTTAGAACAGATTCCGACAGCACCGGAAGCAGCAGGAATTGCTGATGAATTGCTGTCGCTATTCCTATCAGGAACCGTGGACAGAATTGAGTTAGTTTACACCAAGTTTGTGTCGCTAATTAGTTCGCGGCCGGTGATTCAAACTTTGCTACCTCTCGATCCGCAAGGCTTGGAAACTCCTGATGATGAAATCTTCCGCTTGACTTCTCAAGGTGGAGAGTTTAAAGTCTCGCGAGACAAGGTTGCAGCACCTAAGAAGAGTTTGCCACGCGACATGATTTTCGAGCAAGATCCGGCGCAAATTTTGGATGCTCTTTTGCCCTTGTATTTGAACAACCAATTGCTGCGGGCTTTGCAAGAGTCTGCTGCGAGTGAGTTGGCTGCGCGGATGACGGCGATGAATAATGCTAGTGAGAATGCTAGTGATTTGATTGGTAGTTTGACGCTGACTTATAACAAGGCGCGGCAAGCGGCAATTACTCAGGAAATCCTGGAAGTTTGCGGCGGTGCTGAGGCTTTGAATGGTTAGGCTGAGCTTGACAATTTGTTGATTTTATGCTAGGCGTCTGGGGGAACTCAGGCGCTTTTTTTTGTGTATAAAGTTGTTACAATTGACCACAATGTACTAACAAAGCCAAACTCAAGATTTTTTGCATAAACCGGATTTATGAGCGTAAATCATACCTAAATGACATAAATTAAGGCTCTGTAGCGTTTTTTTGGGAAAAAAGCATTAATTGCACTATTGCATTAGTATGCACTATGGTATATAATTAAATTAATGCACCTGTATGCAAAAAGCGGGTTTTTAGGCAAACTACATAAAAATGTCACAATGTATATGTTGTAAAGCCTTGAGCCTGTATGGATGACAAGAAGACTGTGGCTATTAGAGTAGAAATGCCGCCGGAATTGCGGAACCGATTTAAATCGGCTGTTGCTAGGGATGGTAAAAATATGAGGGATGTTTTGCTGGAATTTATGGAGGGATATGTGACGAAGGCTGAGCAACCTAAAATAGAAGCAAGTCAAAACCAAAACAACACATAGCTGCTGCGTGCAGGGGTGGAGCGAAGGCATACAGGGCAAGACATTTAGTTGTTCAATTGTAAGGGAAGTCTGAAGTGAGGAGCGATCGCGTACCGAATCCAAAGCCAGAAAACGTACATCATGTTATAGAGCCTGAACTCTGTGAAAAGATGGGCGAAAAATACAACTGGCGGCTAAAAGAAATCCGAGTGACTCGTAACAGCCCCCCTGATGTGGCTTGCGTGTTTGACGGGGAACAAACCTCATTTCAGGATATGTGGCAAGATTACCAAGATTAAAGCAAAGGGAGGAAAAATGGCAAAAAAAATCTGGATTGTCTACAAAACTGAAAGCATGAGTTCTCCCGGCTGGGAAGAACGTCAGCTCATGCCGAGGGGTAGTTTAACTAATATACTTTGGGAGAATTGGACTTGGGAAGAAAACCCAGAAATTCCTCAAGTAGGGGACAAAACCCGCGATTACGAGAATCTATCTGATCCCGGTAATGGAGTTACCCACGGGAAAGATGGAGACTGGGTGGTTACTCGCGTTCAACAGTTTTCTGCTTTGGATACTGAGGAGCGAATTGTGGTTTGTTACTGTTGTTATGAACCTGTTACCTCTGATTGGGAAGCGCTACAACAAAGCGAGTCTGCCAATCAGATGCTAGCAACTGTCAAGCAATATTGACTGGATAATTGGTCGGCTAAAATGCGATCGCCTATTCCTGGACAATTTCCACCAAGTCTTCAATCATCACATCAAAGGTGCGGGCCAATTTCTGTATGGAAATGAAGTCAATGGTTGACACTCCCGGACATCTGGCGTAGTGTCTGACGGTGCTGTAAATTACTCCCGATCGCTCTGAAACCTCTTTCAGCGTCCAACCTTTTTCAGCGGCGAATTCTCTGACTTTTAGTCTGACTAAACCCATACTTGACAAATGATGGCTTACCATCATAAGATAGTTCTATCCTAAAAAGCGATCGCCCCAAGGTCTGCACAACTGAAAGCCGATCGCCGATTCAAATGCCTTGAAAAAGGATTTATCTATTATCTTAGCAAGGTTTCAGCCAAAAGCTACTCTTTGACGACCTCAACCAAGTCTTCGACCATCACGTCAAAAGTACGTGCCAACTTCAACAGACAAGTAAAATCAACCATTGCCATTCCTGGAGAACGTGAATAGGTGCTGAGGGTGCTGTAGTTGACTCCCGATCGATCAGAAACCTCTTTGATCGTCCAGCCTTTCTCACCAGCAAATTCTTTAACCCGCAATCTAATTAAACCCATTGATCTACCACTAGATTTAGTGTATTATAATTTTATCGTAAACAGCGATCGACTAATCTTGGACAATCTCATACAAATCTTCGACCATCACGTCAAAAGTCTTCGCCAACTTGTCCAAGGCTGTGACATCAATTGTTGCTAATCCGGGCGATCGGGCATAGGTTCTGAGCGTACTGTAGACTACGCCCGATCGCTCTGAAACCTCTTTGATCGTCCAGCCTTTCTCAGCAGCAAACTCTTTAACCCGCAATCTAATTAAACCCATAAGCTCTTGACAGATGATTGATATAGGTCGTAATATAATGTAAAAAGCGATCGCCCCAAGGTCTGGAAAACTGAAAGGCGATCGCCTGTCCAAAGCAGGAAACTTATCAACTAAATTTCCAAATAACCAAGGGCATCAATTCTCGATAACCAAGAAGATCAACCAAGATCAACCAAGAATATCAACCAAGGAT
>DCSN01000135.1 GCA_002325645.1 Pseudanabaena sp. UBA1465 | reverse complement strand
GGGCTTTCGCTTGTGAGCTAAAACTCGATAAATGCCTGTTTCTTGCTTTTTCCCCTTAAGGGCATATTTCCCCACAAACTCAGTTTGAAAATTGTCATTGAGCCGTTGATGAGTCTCTTCACTGATCAAAATATGATGAGGTCCGCCATCCACTTCTTTATTAAAACTTTCGAGTCGCGCCGCTATATTCACGGCATCCCCTAAAACTGAATACTCTAAGCGTTCAGAGCTACCCAAACTACCTGCAATTACAGTGCCAGAGTTGATCCCAATCCCTGTGGTGACGGGGGGTAATCCTTGCGCGACCCAGATCTCATTCATTTCCTTAAGTTTATCGGCGATCGCAAGGGCCGCATCGACCGCAGAATGGGCATCACGGGTACGCTCGATCTCATTGGCGTGAGGAATTGGTACACCAAAAACTGCCATCACCGCATCACCGATATATTTATCAACCATGCCGCCGTGAGCTAAAACTTCATTGGCGATCGTCCCTAAATAATTATTCAGCCAATTTAAAGTTTCCCCAGGGGCTTGCGCTTCCGCCGCCGTACTAAAGTTCCGCATATCCGTAAATAAGACCGTCACATAGACCTCCTGCCCTGTAATCCGACCTGCTTCCATGAATTGCTCACGATTAGTCCAAATAATATCAACTAACTCTTTAGAAACATGGCGCGAAAATAGCCCCATCAAAATTTTTCGCTCCGATTGCTGAATTGCCAGTTGATAAGCCGTAACTAGCACGTTGGCAGCAATCAAACCTAATAGAGTTGGGAATATGGGGAGCCATAGGGCTTGGGCAAAGGCAAAGTAACTGGTGGCTGTTAAACCAATCGATAGGGCGGCTAAGAGACTAATATTTTTAAAAGCGTTGGGAATAAATGCGGCGATTCCGCCACCAATGATCGCCCAAACTAAAATCCAAAGATTTTCGGGATCATTAGACCATACCCGAATAAATTGGCGATCGTCTAAGGTCGCACTAATTAACTGACTGATGATATTGGCATGGATTTCCACCCCATACATTAACTCTTCATCAACGGTAACGGCTGTGGGGTAGCTATCTTTGAGGCTTTCCGCCGTTACGCCGATTAAAACAAGGCGATCGCGAAATTGCTCAGCAGTAATGCGCCCATCAATTACATCGCTTGCCCTGATATGTTGAAAGGAACGCGGCTTACCACGATAGCGAATCATCATTTGATAGCCGCTATCATCTTCCTTGCGATAGGCTCCATAATTCCGCGTCAGTCTAGGAATTATTTGGGTTCCCGCCGTAAACTGAATTGCAGTGGGATTAAAGTTTATGGGCTTGTTATGAACATTTTGCAAATATAAATTGGCGATCGCAAAGGCAAAGGAATCCGACTCGCCGACGATCGCCGCCCGCCGCACCGTCGCGCCTTTGTCAGTTTGCAGATTGACATAACCATGCAGACTAATTTGATCTAGGTCCTTAGCAGGAATGATTTTGGTAATACCTTTTACGGTCTGGTCGAATTTGGCATTAACCACATTACCCGCATTTTTGATGGCAGATACTAATTCATCTCGTCCTTCCATCACAGGAATATCAAGATATTTATCAATCCCGATCGCTGCGGGTTTAGCTGCTGAGATTTGCTTAATTAGTTGAGCAAATAGTCGATCAGAAAATGGCCATCTAAATCTTTGAATATCTGCCTCGGCAATTTCGACAATAACTATACGGCGATCGCTAGGTTCGTTGAGTTGCGATCGCATCAAGGTGTCATAACTCCAAAGTTCAACCTGCTTAAAAGCGCCATTGTCTCGCAGTGTCAGTGTCCCTAGGGACACCGAGAAAGTAATCAAACCCGCAACTAGTTGCTGATGATTGCGTTTACAAAAAGCACCAAAATTCACCAAAGAGGAACGAAGTTTCATTATGATTGCCAATGCAAAATCATGATCTAACTGCAACATTCTATGGGCATACATCAGCAAAATAGCGGTATTACAGCACTTTGCGGTTACTTGAAAGCCAGAAATATTTTTGAAAGCGCAAAGCTCTGTAATCACAAAAAAGAGGGTGGTGCTTTGCACCACCCTCTTTTTTATGATTAATTATTTCCAGTTCTTAGCAACAATTTCGGCTAGATCAACAACCCGTTGGCTATAGCCCCACTCGTTGTCATACCATGCCACCACCTTAACCATGTTGCCACCCATAACCATAGTCAAGGAAGAGTCAACGATGGAGGAGGCATCGCTACCACGATAGTCGATCGATACAAGGGGTAATTCGTTATATTCCAAAATACCCTTCATGGAGCCTTCAGCAGCAACACGGAAAGCTTCGTTTACTTCCTGAGCGATCGTATGCTTTTCGACTTCAACCACAAAGTCAACTACGGAAACGTTAGGGGTTGGGACACGCAAAGCAATACCGTTGAGCTTGCCAGCCAATTGGGGCAATACGAGCGCCACTGCCTTAGCCGCACCTGTGGAGGTAGGTACAATGCTCAAAGCGGCGGCTCTAGCCCGACGCAAATCGCGGTGGCTTGCATCAAGCAAACGTTGGTCGCCAGTGTAGCTGTGGGTGGTGGTCATCACACCCTTAACGATGCCAAAGTTTTCGAGAAGGACTTTAGCGACAGGTGCTAAGCAGTTGGTGGTGCAGCTTGCATTACTGATGATGTTGTGGATGTCATGGTTGTATTGGTCATCGTTGACACCAACTACAAACGTACCATCTTCATTTTTTCCAGGAGCCGTGATCAGGACTTTCTTCGCGCCTGCATTGATATGTCTGCTAGCGCCAACTTTGTCGATGAATACGCCCGTCGATTCAATAATCAGATCGACTCCCCAATCTTTCCAAGGTAGATTGTCAGGATTGCGATCGGAAACAGTTTTGATGGTTCTGCCATTGACCGTGATCGTCGTGTCATCGGCGCTAACATCAGCGTCAAATTTGCCGAGCATGGAGTCATACTTCAGCAAATGAGCGTTAGTTCTAGGATCAGAAGTATCATTAAGTCCCACTACTTCTATGTTTGTTTCTTTGCGACCTGCCCAGCATCTGAGGAAATTACGTCCGATGCGTCCAAATCCGTTAATCGCTACCCTGATAGTCACTGCTTATCGCCCTTTATATAAATTTAACATTTAACTTTAATCTGATGCTTATGATACCGAAAAACCGTACCTAATTTATTCGCTGTTCTAGCAAAATTTTTTTAATACAATTTGCTCGCAAACCCATAGAAATCATTTGATTTTCATTTTTAGTCATCAGCATAGCGATCGCAGAATGTTTTAGTAGTTATTAGGTCTTGGGAACGCGAATTAAACAAACATCCAAATGAGTTAGTTAGAGAGTTCTATCTCAAAAGTACAAACCCTAAAATCCTGTAAGAAGAAGACTTGCAGAAGGTGATGAATTTAATAAATCACAGATTGCCCAAAAGGATAATTTTAGACACTTTTGCCTCTAAATATAATTACTTAGCACCAAAGCGAGATGCTCCCCAGCAAAATTGAGGCGATCGCTCTGTACCGAATAAGTTCGTTTTAGATCTCTTTAAAAGTATCCTTCAAAACAGTACGGGCAGCTAGTTGACTTCTTGTCGAAGATAATATTTCCGCTTCCCGACGCAATCTTGCCGCCGTATCACAGGTTTCTAGTAATGATTGTTGCTCTAGACTAGCCCCTTGAAAATTACTAGCTACCCAGTAAGACAATTCAATGGGACTGCGCGGGATCTTAGGTATTTCAATCTCTTGATCCGTCAGCTTTTGGGAAAGACGAATCACATCGTTGAGTAATTCTCTTACTTCTGTCGCTAATAAATAGGGCGCATCATTGCTGGGTTCATCTTGAATCCACTCCACCAACCCTACCCGATAAGGAGTTTCGCGCACATACTCCAATACTCGAAATCGCTGTTGTCCCAAGGTCAAAAGCTTAAAGCGATCGTCTGGCAGGCGATGATACTGCACAATCTGGGCGACACATCCAATATTTGCAGGTTTTCCTGTCTCCGAGTCCCACATCAATACGCCAAACATGCGATCGCTTTCCAGCACGGTATTGATCATCATGCGATAGCGATATTCAAAAATATGAAGCGGCAGAGACTGTCCGGGAAACAGTACCAATTCAGGTAAGGGGAACAGAGGCAATTCTCTAACTGAAATTGATGATGAAGTCATTGTTACTAAACTTAGCTCTAGTGTAAGACGTTCTAACTAGTTTAGCCTGAGTTTTAAATTCATAACTTATTTGGTTACTTAATAACCGAAAAGAAAAGTGGTAGCACGAAGCACCACCACTTTTCTTTTTAGGTTTTGATTTGTCCTAGCTAAATTCTCTAGGATTTTCTTCATCACGAACCCGAAAGCGAAACCTAGCCTCTTGAATACAGGGGCGCATCTGTTCGTATAGCTCCCTGACATCTATGGGTAAGCGTTCTAATAATATCTTCGGGGCTGACAGATCGCGGGTAATCAAGAGCATATTGCCACTACCCATCAGCCGTTGGTTTAATGGCTTTTCTAGATGAATGTCATCGATTTGATAAATTTCTAAGGTCTCAATATCTCTCGAAAAGATTCCTCTCTCGATCACAATCCTCTGAGACGTAATCAAATAGTGGGTATTAATTGACTTTAGCCAAAACCAAAGTGCCCCAATTCCGAAACTAAACACAGAAATCAGCAACCTAGTCACACTGCCAATCACAGCAGGATGACCTGTAAATAAAATGCGTTCTTCGGGTAAAGGGACTTTTGACATATACCTATACAAACTAAAAGGGAGCGCTTAGCACTCCCTTTTAGTTTATCTGAACTTATCTGGTTTTCTGCGCCCATACACGAATCGGCAGACCCCAGACATAAATGAAGCCTTCGGCAGCTTTATGGTCGAACTGGTCAGCACTGGTATAGGTGGCTAACTCTTCGTCATAGAGTGAGTTCACCGACTTACGACCGACGATAGTGGCATTGCCTTTGTGGAACTTGACGCGAACCACACCTGTGACACGCTCTTGGCTCTTATCGATGAAGGCATCAAGGGCGGTTTTGAGGGGGCTGTACCACAAACCGTTGTAAATGATCTTGCCGTAGGTTTCTTCGACACTACGCTTGTACTGGGCGAGGTCGGAGGGCAAAGCAAGGCTCTCAAGATCTCGGTGAGCATGGATCAAGACCAACATCGCAGGTGCTTCATAGATCTCGCGGGATTTGATCCCCACAAGGCGATTCTCTACCATGTCGATGCGTCCATAGCCGTTACCGCCAGCGATCGCATTGAGTTGGGTAATCAGTTCTACTGGCTCAAGGGCTTGACCATCGAGGGATACGGGAAGCCCTTTTTCAAAGCCGATTTCGGTATAAGTAGGCTCGTTAGGAGTGTCCGAAATTGCCTTGGTGAAGTCATAAATTTCTTCAGGTGGCTCATTCCAAGCATCTTCGAGAGGTCCTGCTTCGATACTACGTCCGAGCAAGTTACGGTCGATGCTGAAGGGCGAAGATTTTTTGACTGGGGAAGGGATACCGCACTTTTCACCATAGGCGATCGTTTCTTCACGACTCATGCCCCATTCTCGCGCAGGGGCTAGTACCTTAATGTCTGGATTTAGTGCGGCGATCGATACATCAAAACGCACCTGATCATTGCCCTTACCTGTACAACCGTGAGCGACTGCATCCGCGCCATATTCTTCGGCAGCTTCCACTAGAATTTTGGCAATCAGGGGACGCGCTAACGCCGTAGTTAAAGGATAGCGATTTTCGTAAAGCGCATTGGCTTTAATCGCAGGAAAGGCGTAGTCTGTCACAAATTCTTTAGTAACGTCTCTGACTAGAGAAACCGATGCTCCTGAATCAAGAGCTTTTTGTTTAATCGGTGCAAGCTCATCGCCTTGTCCTAAATCTGCCGCAAGGGTGATCACTTCTTCGACCCCCCATTCTTGCTTGAGATAAGGAATGCAAACCGATGTATCAACGCCGCCCGAATACGCAAGTACGACTTTTTTCGCCCGACCCATGGATCTCTCCTAAACCGATTTCTAAACCTAAAAAAATTAGCCCGGGTACTACGCCTATCCTAAGCATCCCTTAGTGCTGCTGTCTTCCGACCCTGACACGATTCGGGCGTTAAGATCGCATAGATCCGAGCCACTTATAAGATTAGCACTAAGCGCGAAAATTAAACTAAAAGTTAGCTAATTGTTGGCAAATCCATACATAAGTACCTAAATAGAGCGCTTTACCCCAATACGTAAAAGCAGTAAAAAGCTTGCGAAGCAAGCTTTTTACTGCTTTTACAGCGCTTTGCGCTTAATTAACCCCCCAAATTTATCTGGACTACTCAAAGCCTCAATAGGCTTTAAAAAGCTCTATATGCAAAGGTTGTGTTTAGATTGTTCTAGTTGTTGCCATAGCTCTGCAATTTGGGAGAATGCATCTTGAGTCGAAATTTTACCACCCGTTTCTAAGGCGCAAATAATACTGACGCGATGCGAAAACTCTTGCAGATTAGTATTAAATATCAAGTTCTCTGGCGTAAATGTGCCGTAGTAACGAGATTGGGGAAATATAAATTTGGTTGTGACAGGCATGATTTTCCCTCCTTAGATTACAACTCAGGGTGACTAGATTTTAGGTAGCCTTAAGATCCTGAAAGGTGAGATGGCACAATAGTGCGGATTGGGTTACCTTTTTTGGCAGCTATTTGAATTCGATAGATGTTAGCAATTTCATTTAACCTAATCTTAACCTATATTTAACCTATTATGACGCTTAGATTTTTGATAAGTTCCTAACATAATTTTTATTTTTACTTTGGCAGTACGGTATGACTCAACAGCATTCAAAAGAGACATCCAAGCAAAATATGTCAATATTTAAACCTGCGATCGCGCTGATGAACTGGCTGAAATATCCTCAGAAATTTTTTCTGATCAGTCTGTTATTTATGTTGCCCCTAGCATTAGTGATGATTTTGTTGCTGTCAGAGATCAACAGCCGCATCGAATTTACCCAAAAAGAAATCTATGGCAATGCTTACCTCCGTTCTGTAAATCAGCTATGGCGATATATCCCCCGTAGACAGTTAATTTTAGAGCGCCAGTTTTATGCGAATTCTCAGAATGCAGATCAATCATTGCCGCCACAATCACAGGAATTGCAGGATTTCCAAAATAAGATTGACCAAGAATTTACACTTCTCTCAAAGGTTGATAGCCAGTTAGGTGGATTAATGCAAACTGGGGACAAATTAAAACAAGTAAAATTGGTATGGCAAAGCTTGCGGAATAATAGTAAAGAAGTTTCAGCCCTTCGTAGTCATGATCTGCTAATGGAGCAACTTGACTATTTCCGTATTCATATTGTTAATTTTTCTAATCTAATTCTCGATCCAGATTTAGATACTTACTATTTGATGGATGCGATCGCCAATAAACTTCCAGAGATGCAGAGGCTTTTACATAAATTGATGCAAACTGAAGCGGAAGTTGTTTTTAACAAAGAGCTTACTAACAACAACCGCGAGTTACTGATTTCTCTGGTTAGCCTCTTGAAAAACAACAATAATCAGATCGAGACTAATCTGGAGAGATCGTTTAAAAATAATCCCTATGGTAATCTGCGGAATTCTTTAGGAATCCCTCTCCGTAATTTTGTGGTTAGCATTAGTGAAATTAATGACTATACGCATCAATTGGTTCGTAACAATGATCGAGTCCCCTTTACTGGCAGTTTCTATCAGCAAGAGATGGAAAGTACTTTAGAGGACAGTTTCACACTATGGCAACAAATTATTGACCGCTTAGATGAGTTGCTAAACTATCGCATACAGGGATTTGCACAGCGCAAACAATTTATTTTAGTTTTTGTCCTAGTCATTTTTATTGCGATTATTTACCTGTTTATTGGTTTTTATCTGTCGGTGATGCGAACCGTACATCAATTAGATATTGCTTCCAAACAAATGACCGTTGGTGGAGCTATATCTATTAATCTTGATAGTAAAGATGAATTATCAATGGTGGTAAGGTCATTTAATAATGTGGCGATCGCCTTAAGGGAATCTGAAGAAAAATATCGGAGTATTTTTGAAAATTCGGTAGATGGCATCTTTCAGACCACAGTTGATGGCAAATATATTAATGTCAACCTTGCACTGGCAGAGATTTACGGCTATAGATCGGTTGCCCAAATGCTGGAGGAAATCGTGGATATTCAGTCTCAGCTTTATGTAGATAGCGATCGCCGTCAGCAGTTTCAATCCCTAATCGAAGCTAATGATATAGTTACTGGCTTTGAATCACAGATATATAGGCGCGATCGCAGCACGATCTGGATTAGTGAGAATGTACGGGCAATTCGTAATAACGAAGGTAAAATAATTTGTTATGAAGGTACTGTGGAAGACATTAGCCAACGCAAGATTGCCGAGATTGCCTTAGAAAAGGCTAATCAGCAAATTGTTACCCTTAATACTCAACTTCAAGAAGAGAATATGAGGATGAGTAGTGAGTTAGAAGTAACGCGCAAACTCCAGCAAATGATATTACCAAAAGACAAAGAGCTTGCGTTAATTCTAGGCTTAGATATTGCTGGCTTTATGGAACCTGCTGCCGAGGTGGGTGGAGATTATTATGATGTTTTACAACAAAATGGACGTAGTGACATACCCGACACTCAT
>DCSN01000150.1:58831-61995 GCA_002325645.1 Pseudanabaena sp. UBA1465 | reverse complement strand
CCTGAGCAAGAAAACTTGCTCAGGAGAACGATGGGTTGCGCTCGATTAGTTTACAACCGCGCTTTAGCTGCAAGGACAGAAGCATGGTATGAACGTCAAGAGCGAGTCGGTTACTCTGAAACTTCGACAATGCTAACCAGTTGGAAGAAGCAAGAAGACTTGCAATTCCTTAATGAAGTTAGCAGTGTGTCATTGCAGCAAGGCTTGAGGCATCTGCAAACCGCGTTTACTAATTTCTTTGCAGGACGGGCAAAATATCCCAACTTCAAGAAAAAGCATCACGGTGGTAATGCTGAATTTACTAAGTCTGCTTTCAAATGGAAAGATGGCAAAGTATATTTAGCAAAATGCACTCAACCTTTAGATATCCGATGGAGTCGTGAACTCCCCGAAGGCGCAGAGCCGTCAACCATTACGGTAAAGCTTTCTCCCTCTGGACGTTGGACTGTATCTTTACTGGTAGATGTTGGAATAGCTGCATTGCCTGAATCTCCTAATCAAATCGGTTTAGATTTAGGTATCACTAGCCTGATGGCTTTGAGTAACGGCGAAAAGATTGCCAATCCCAAAACATTTAAGGCTAAGCGCCGTAGATTGCGTAAAGCTCAAAAAGCGCTTAGTCGCAAGAAAAAAGGATCTAATAATCGCCACAAGGCAAGATTAAAGGTCGCTAAAGTTCACGGAGAAATTAGCGATGCTCGTAATGATTTTCTTCACAAGTTGACAACTCGACTGGTTCGTGAAAACCAAGTGATTGCAGTCGAGGATTTATCCGTGAAGAATATGGTCAAAAACCATAAACTCGCGCTCTCGATTAGTGATGCTAGTTGGGGCGAAATTGTTAGACAACTGGAATATAAGTGCAACTGGTATGGTCGCACTTTTGTCAAAATTGATCGTTGGTTTCCTAGCTCTAAAAGGTGTGGACATTGCGGTTACATTGTTGACAAGTTGCCTTTAAATGTCAGAGAGTGGGATTGTCCTAAGTGCAGCACACACCACGATAGAGATGTAAATGCTGCTAAAAATATTCTTGCCGCAGGGCTTGCGGTGAATGTCTGTGGAGCGACTGTAAGACCTGAAGAGAGTAAATCTCGGAAGGCTGGTGCTAGGTCGCAGAAACCTAAGTCGTGAGTCTTAGGAATCCCCGTCACTTCAGTGCGGGGTGGATGTCAATAAAATTGCTTCTAATATTTGGGCAATGACTGCCCCTAAAATAGCAACCGTCAGATATTTGCCAATCATTGGATTTTTGCCGAGAGAATCATCTTTTTTGCAGACTGTTAAGAAGAGCGACCATGCTTGGGTCGAATTAATAGATTGAAATTTATTAAAATTAGATGTGAAGATTAAACGCATGAATGTTACCTAACCTACGCAAAGAGCTATGGGCTGAACATATCATGGAATTCGTAATAAAAGTTAATATACATTAAATGAGGCTCATCGAGTCTCATTTACAGCAAAACTCGATCAAACCCGCCACAAGAAGGGTCGCAGGGCGAAGCCCCGCAACGGGTTTTATATTTTAATTTGTGGCGGGTTTGAAAACAAATTGCTGTAATTACAATCCCGCATACCATTCATAGCCCAAATCTTCCCAATAGCCACGTTTTGCACCTAGTTTGCTCGTGATTTGGATTCTTGTTACCCATTTACTGAGCTTATAGCCAAGTTTTACAGGTGAGGCAAGACGCAATGGCGCACCATTTTCTGGGGATAAATCCTGTCCATTTTTTTGATATGCCATCAAGGTTTGGGGATGTAGCACTGAGTCAAGATCCCAACTTTCGTAGTAGCCATCTGCTGAATAGAAATAGACATATTTAGATTGAGGCAATAGCTTGGCGATCGCCAACAAATCTCGCAACCTCACACCGCCCCATTGCACGATCGCCGCCCATCCCTCGACGCACACATGGCGAATCACCATTGAGGTAAATGGCAATTTTTGTAAATCCTCGGAACTGAGACTAAGGGGATTATTTACATCACCATCAATGGTGAGACGGTAAGCCGCAGGATTAATCGCTGGTGTGCCTCGAAAACTATTGACAATTAACTTATCTGGCTCGATCGCTGATAGGGGAAACTCTGGCACAGGTTTCTGGGGTTGAAATATCAACGACTCAACTTGCTGATTTAATGGCTCTGTTAATCCACCAACGAAACCCTCGGCAAGACTACCGAATCCAATCGTGAGCAAACCTGCGCCAGCTAAGCTCAAAAAGCGGCGGCGCGGGACAATATCCGTATCATCATCAAGTTCTAGTTCTATATTTGATGATTTTTGTTCAGGTTCTTGTGACATGGTTAATTATCCGTCCAAAACATAGAATCTAATAAGCGATCGCTGCCGACCTTGCGCCCTAACTGTGAATGCAGAAAACCTAAGATTAATGCGATCGGTACTGCCATAAAGTGGGTGATTCGCAAAGCATCCCAACCACCAAAGCTATCAACAATCCAATAAAATTGAGCAGGCTTATACATACCGATCCCTGTAAAAATTGACAGCAACAAAATTGGGATGAGCAAGGTATAAACCAACCGATGCCAAGCATAATTTTTACGCTTAGGATTTTGACTGACCAGTAACGCCTTGACATCTTTGCTACTCATATACCGATGTTGCCAACGGCGCGTCAGCAAAACATAAAGCCCGTACCACAATAAATTCAGCACAAAGATCCACATCATCGCAAAGTGCCAATGTCTTCCCCCTGCCAGCCAGCCCCCTAATCCAAAAACTGGCGGAATGTGAATACCACCCCGTCCACCAAATACTGGATTAGCATTATAAATCTGTAAGCCGCTAGTCATCATTAGAAATAAACTAACTAGACTAATCCAGTGAAAGACCTTAGTAGGTAAAGCTTGCTTAGGTATAACAGGCGATCGCATAATCATAGGCTCACATAGTAATATAGCTTTTCAGAAAGGCGGCACAAAGCGCCACCTTCATTCTAGACACGAAAAAGGGCGCTATGCGCCCTTTTTCACTAACCTATTTTAGAAATCAAAGAAAAACTAAGGCTTCTTGGTTTCTTCAGGCTTAGCATCGGTCTTAGCTGCATCAGGCTTAGCCATTGAATCAGCAGGCTTAGCATCGGTCTTAGCTGCATCAGGCTTAGCCATTGAATCAGCAGGCTTAGCGTCGGTCT
>DCSN01000150.1:39817-58680 GCA_002325645.1 Pseudanabaena sp. UBA1465 | reverse complement strand
TTAGTTGCATCAGCAGGCTTAGCATCGGTCTTAGTTTTGTCAGCAGGCTTAGCGTCGGTCTTAGCAGGTGCAGATGTAGCTGCGGGGGGAGTAGTAGGAGCAGGGGTCTCGGAAGCACAAGAAACTAAACCAGCAGATAAGCCAAGGCTTGCAACGATCAAGAGAGCTTTCAAATTCATAGTTGTAATTTTTTCTATTTTAGGTAATGGGTCTAACTGATGTAATTGTCAGTAATTATATGTAGTTTTTGTGGAGGAGCCTGCGTATAATTACTCACGGTATCATTCTATGTTAAATAATTGTTAATTAACAGCTTAATTTTTGTAAATTTGTAATCTGTATAGTTGTATTGAGTCGTAAATCATGTAGATGCCTTATGGGATAAGGAAATGATCGAAAATCAACTTATAAGAATTATTGAACTAACAGGACAAGGTAATTCCCCGTCTGCACAAGATTATGAATATTTAAAACAGGATCTGCTAAAGACTCAAAAAGGTTCACGGGGATTATTTATAAAGGATTTACTTCGATTCGATATAGGGGAAATAGCGGAAATCGATACAATCGATACAATCGATACAATTGTTAGCCAAAGATCGCAAATATTACAATTAACTTGCCGCGAGATTGCACAGGTTCTCGAATCTCAAAATATTCAGCTAAAAACCTCTTCAAACCTATCGTTAATTCTTTGGTACTATTGGATCCCCCTTGCTCAACGTCTGGCTAATCAACAGCAAAGTATAGGCAGAACATTGATTCAAGGCTTGTTGGGCGGACAAGGCACAGGCAAAACGACCTTAGGTATTGTATTAAAGGTTTTGTTAGGTCATTTAGGTAAAACATTTTTAAGTATCTCCCTTGACGACTTATATAAAACCTATGCCGATCGCCAAAAACTGCGCGATCGCCGTCCTGAATTAATCTGGCGCGGTCCACCTAGCACCCATGACATTGATCTAGGCATTGAGGTTTTACAGCAATTGCGCGATCGCCCCTCAACCAATCCTCAGCCAATCGTCATTCCCCGTTTCGATAAATCCCTTCATAATGGCGCGGGCGATCGCACTGCTCCTGAAATTTCCAATGGTGCAGATATCGTTTTATTTGAGGGCTGGTTTGTAGGGATGCGCCCACTACCGATTTCCGCCTTTCGGAATTTTATACCGCCGATCTTGTCAGAAAGCGATCGCGACTTTGCCCTTGAATGTAACGCTAACTTATATGACTACCTGCCTCTATGGGACTACCTTGATAGCTTGATCGTCCTTATCCCAGAAGATTATCAATACAGCCTGCAATGGCGACTGGAATCCGAACATAAATTAATTGCATCTGGCAAAACAGGTATGAGCGATCAAGAAATCACCGAATTTGTCGAATATTTCTGGAAAGCATTACATCCTGAATTATTTATGCCGCATTTGCTTGGCACACATGGCAAATATAAAAGCAGCGATCGCCTTTTGGGTGATCTGATAAACCCTGCTATTAGCGATCGCCCACCCATTGATTTAGTGATCGAAATATCGCGATCGCACCTACCAAATTTTGAGCAAATGCTGAATGAAGCTTAAATTTGAATTTTGCCGATTTTAGATTTTTAATATGGCGATCGAGCCATCAATCGGAAGGAATAGTTTATTATTGTGTTAAGCATAAAATAACTACACTGACTTCACATTCATGATTAAGGTATTTGCTTACATTACTTTAAGTATTTGAGTAATCTACCTAAGTCATGATCAATTATCATAAATTAAAATTAAGAATCGTTAAGATCTTATTCACTACATAGATTAAGGAACATTTGCAATGGGATTACCCTGGTATCGAGTGCATACAGTTCTCCTGAACGATCCAGGAAGACTGATTGCCACGCACCTGATGCACACTGCTCTTGTAGCAGGGTGGGCAGGCTCGATGGCACTTTACGAGTTAGCAATTTTTGACCCTAGTGACCCCGTACTTAACCCCATGTGGCGGCAAGGTATGTTTGTCATGCCTTTCATGACTCGCTTGGGGATTACCAACTCTTGGAGTGGTTGGACAATCACTGGCGAACAAGTCGCCGACCCTGGTTTCTGGTCTTTTGAAGGTGTTGCACTTGCACACATCGTTCTCTCTGGTTTACTCTTCCTCGCTGCTATTTGGCACTGGGTAAACTGGGATCTCGAACTATTCCGAGATCCTCGCACAGGTGAGCCTGCTTTGGACTTGCCTAAAATGTTCGGTATTCACCTCTTCTTGTCTGGTTTACTTTGTTTTGGTTTCGGTGCATTCCACCAAACTGGACTTTTTGGCCCTGGTATGTGGGTATCCGATGCCTATGGATTGACTGGTCACGTTGCGCCCGTCGCACCTGAATGGGGCCCTAACGGATTTAACCCCTTCAATGCTGGTGGTATTGCCGCTCACCATATTGCCGCAGGTATCGTTGGTATCATCGCTGGTCTATTCCACTTGACCGTGCGTCCCCCAGAGCGTCTATATAAGGCTCTGCGTATGGGTAACATCGAAACCGTACTATCTAGCAGTATTGCCGCCGTATTCTTCGCTGCATTCGTTGTTGCTGGAACCATGTGGTACGGCTCCGCAGCTACACCTATCGAATTGTTTGGACCTACCCGCTATCAGTGGGATAGCAGCTCCTTCCAACAAGAAATTTCCCGTCGTGTTCAATCGGGTGTTAATTCTGGCTTGAGTGAGCAAGAAGCTTGGTCAACGATCCCCGACAAACTCGCTTTCTATGACTACGTTGGTAACAGTCCTGCTAAGGGTGGCTTGTTCCGCGTTGGTCCAATGAACAATGGTGATGGGATTGCTCAAGGTTGGCAAGGACACCCAATTTTCAAAGATGGTGAAGGTCGTGAACTTAGTGTTCGTCGCTTGCCTAACTTCTTTGAAACATTCCCCGTCGTTCTTCAAGACCAAGATGGCGTAGTTCGTGCTGACATCCCTTTCCGTCGTGCTGAATCTAAGTACAGTGTTGAGCAAACTGGCGTAACTGTCGCCTTTGTCGGTGGTCAGTTGAATGGCAAAAACTTTGCTGATGCACCTTCTGTGAAGAAGTATGCCCGTCAAGCTCAGCTAGGCGAAATTTTTGAATTTGATCAAGAAAGGAATAACTCTGACGGTGTATTCCGTACTAGCCCTCGTGGTTGGTTCACCTTTGGACATGCAGTATTTGCGTTGTTCTTCTTCTTTGGTCACATTTGGCATGGCGCTCGTACCTTGTTCCGCGATGTATTTGCTGGGGTTGACCCAGAAATGAGCGAAGAGCAAGTTGAATGGGGTGCTTTCCAAAAAGTTGGCGATAAAACTACTCGCGCTGTTGAGGCATAACATCAAATGGAAGCTATCACTTACACTCTAATTTTCGCTTGTTTGATTGGTTTGTTCTTCTTTGCAATCTTCTTCCGTGAACCTCCCAAGGTTATTTCTAATTCTAAAGATAAGAAGTAAATAAAAAAGCCCGCCTAGGCGGGCTTTTTTATTTTTTTACTAAAGAGGGTCGCTGCGTGACTCTCTTTAGCTTTTTATTAGGTAGTAGGATCATGTAAATTTCTATTAGTCGTCAAAGTTAAATCTGTATGTCTTATTACATTTCGCCCCGCTTTTTGGATAAACTTGCCGTGCATCTTGCCAAAAACTTTATGAAGCTGCCTAATGTGAATGTGCCATTGATTTTGGGTATTCATGGGGGGAAGGGTGAAGGAAAATCATTTCAATGTGAGTTGGCTTTTCAGAAGTTGGGAATTGACCCCATCAGAATGTCGGGCGGAGAACTAGAAAGTCCTGATGCGGGTGATCCTGCGCGATTGATTAGGATGCGTTATCGTGAGGCGGCGGAATTGGTTAAGGTGCGGGGCAAGATGTGCGCTTTGTTGATTAACGATCTGGATGCAGGGGCGGGGCGGGTTGATAGCACCACGCAATATACGGTGAATACGCAGATGGTCAATGCCACCTTAATGAATATTGCGGATAATCCAACCAATGTGCAGCTTCCAGGGAGTTATGACAGCAATCCGATTCGGCGTGTGCCAATTATCGTGACGGGGAATGATTTTTCGACTTTGTATGCGCCCTTAGTCCGCGATGGTCGGATGGAGAAGTTTTTCTGGATGCCCGATCGCCGCGATCGCATTGGCATTGTTAGTGGTATTTTTGCGCCTGATAATATTCCGCAGTGGGAAATTGAAAGGCTTGTGGATATGTATCCCGATCGCTCGATTGATTTCTTTGGTTCACTGCGATCGAGTCTTTATGATGAGCAGGTACGCAAGTTTGTTTACGAAATTGGTTTAGAGCGCCTATCTTTGCGGTTGGTTAATAGCACTGAAGCTTTACCCGAATTTCGTCCGCCGAGCTTTGATCTGCAAACTCTTAAAGAGGCAGGCGATCGCCTGTTAGAAGAAGGCGATCGGGTCAGTCAGCGCAATCTGATTAAAGAATATATGCCCGTAGGCAATGTAAATTATTAGCCAAAATCCTAAAAGAGATAGGCAACGCTTCGCGTTGCCTATCTCTTTTTCAAGGATGGACTTGTCCTAAAATTGCCCCAAGGCGATCGTAGTCATCTTTGAGTAAAATACTTAACTTGCGTCCTGCTTGAACTAACCAATTGCGATCGCATTTTCGCACTTGATAGACATTGCGTAGCACTGCGGCAATTAACTCATCAACTGGGGCATTAGTCATCTGGACTAGGGTTCTTAAAAAATTTAATCCTTCCGTAAAGTTAGCAACTTCTTCCTCTTCACAGGCATACACAGCCTGATGGATTTGTGGCGGTTGAGAGGGGAGATGTTGATAAATATTGCCAACTGCACTAAACCCAAGTAATACAACCTTGATTTCAGAACGGAGCATTGCAAAGACTTGCGGCTGCTGTTCACGCAACTCTTGGAGGCTGAGCCCTAAAGCCACTGCTCGATGCACAGAATCAATCGGCGTTGTGGTGGCATGATATACGACTCCGTAGGCGACAATATCGCTATTTTCATCTTGTTGTGACTTTACCCAACTGCCAAAGGCTGGCATGACGGGAAAATCTAAGTTGTCGGGTTCTAGACATTGAGCCAGAAATTCAGTCGTGGAAGTAGCCACAACCTCTGCAAGATGTTTGGGATGGCGATCGCGGCCAGATTGTCGCGGAGGTAAAAGCATTAATTAAGTAGCTAGGTGCAATTAAATATAAAACCATAAAACCTGTGGCGCACGCTGCGCGTGCGCCACAGGTTTTAGATTTTCTAAATATCAAACAAAGCATCTGCCGCCCTACGACCGCCCCAACGCTTCACGATCAGATCATCATAATGATCGGCACTTTCTAAAACTTCGTTTAGAGCTAGTTTAAATTGATTCTGTTGACAAGAAGCACCTAATAAAGTCACATGAAACCGAATATCGCCATCATCTTCCATGCTGAAACCACCAAAACGGAAAATGTAATTTTGTTTTAATAAGTAGAGGATCAGATCATCACTAACTTCTACTTCCGTTGCCACATAGGCCCAGATATAAATGCTCGATTCCTGTTGGTGAAAGGGACGAATTTCAACTAGCACAGTGGCCGAACCAAATTGCAAGCTAAAAATGGGATTGTTTGCCGCTGGATAGGATACGCGATCGCAAATTTCTGGTAACCAATCAGATACTTTTTGGTAGCAGACTTTTTGTGCTTCTGTTTGAAAGTTCACGCTTACAATTTACCTAAAAGTATTAAAAGTTTAGCTTAATCCTGTCTTGACACTCCCCGCGCTGAAGCAACGGGGATTTTTGAGCTAATCACGGCCTTTTCTGCTTACACATACTTAGGGCTTACACGATTATGTCCGATCCGAGCTTACTAGAATATTCTTTGTCATCTAGTTGCCCTTTTAAGTGAATGCCTCCCCAAGCGTTTCTCCATTTTAGGAGAGGTTTGGGTATGACCTACCCTACCTGTCTTTCGACTAAAGGCTTTTTTGTCTTTTCATTCGCCGCTTTGACGGTTACTGCACTATGTTTATACAGGAATTCGTTACCCTGTTGAGTTTTCTATTTCCCAGTCTGTTAAGTGGCAACCGTAACATCTTTCCTAGTCGAGCCAAATTTGTCGGGCTTATACTGGCGGTGTTTCAACCTGTAACTCACCTAGTATTCTAATACAAAGCCGATGCTCAAAGCACGCAGTTTTAAACCCATTTTTTCGATCAAGCATGATCTTCAAAGGTGGCGATCTAGAGATCTTTCGCCGCCCCAAGTTGCGACGATCGTATCATCATACTTATCCGCAGTTTCTAATACGGAAGATACTAGTGTCTGTAGCTCTTGACGATCGCAGGTAGATCCGACCAAAGTCGTGTGAAAGCGAATATCTCCATCATCGTCAATACTAAAGACTCCAAATTGAAGTTCAGAATTTTTTTTAAGTAAAAATCTCATTAAGTCTTGCGTAATTTCTGCCCCTGTAACCACATAGGACCAAGTAGAAATAATCGCTTCAGAATTTCCCCAAGGTAATACTTCAACAGTTGCTGTTGCTGAACCTAAAGGCAACACAAATACAGGCATATCATGGGGAGGCGAATAAACATTTTCATACAAATCCTTTAACCAAGGCTGAATTTTCTCATAGCAAGCCTTTTGTACGGGTGTCTCAAATTTCATCCTATTGCCTCAATCCTGTAAAACTATTGTTCAATCTTACTTCTATCTATAGCAATCCTATTTCATTTGTGATGTCAAATCATTTTAGGATTGCTATATGACAATCTGTCTGCAAAAGCTTCTATAAAATATTTAGGATCGTTACAAGTAGCCTAAGTACAAATAAACCTAAAGCCTTTAATACTAGGTCGTTCGGATAGTGAATGGCATAATATTCTGGTCTTATTATTTAACTATACTGAACTATTTAGTAATTGCATTAATAATATTTATATTTAGTTAAACACTATGATATTAAAAAAATCTGTGCGGTATTCTGTGCTACGCGATCGCAAATTCACTTTCTCTGTAAAGATAAATATTGCTCAGGATGATTAGGATCAAACTTGGAGCCATTAAAAAAAACTTCCATTCCCCGTGAAGTAGATAGAGGAATATTTGTGTCAGGTATACCGATCGCCTTAGCCGCATTTTTCCATAGATCTTCACGGTTGACCGCATCAATAGTTTCTTTGATCTCTATATGACTCGGCAACAGTCCCCATCTGCGATATTCAGTTAAAAACCAAAGATCATGACTTTTATAAGGATAGGAAACTGATATCCCGTCATTAGACCAATATTTAATGGGAAATTTCTTAAATCCATTATTTTGATTATTTGGTAATGCTCCGATTTTTTGCTGAGGACTACTTTTAAAAAGTTGGGAGAATATCTTGATTGGCTCAGAGGCAAGATTAGCGCTATTGCTGAAACTTAACGATAATAAAGTATTTAATTCTCTGGCATTAGCAGGATTATCGCACCAGATCTGCGCTTCCATGATTCCTTGAATTAAAGCTTGTGTGGCAACGGGATGTTTATCCACCCAATCAGCCCGCATTGCTAAAAGTTCTCCTGGATAATTGCGCCAAATCTCACCAGTGGCGATCGCAGGAAATGCAACATTAGTTTCCAGTAATTGCAGCATCCGCCAACTATCGAGACAAAGTAAATCCGCTTTATTCTTTTTGATTTGCGAAGTCATTTCTTCAAAGGGAATCGCAACCACATCAATATTTTTTTGAGGGATAATATTCATGGATGTTAACCAATAGCGCAGCCAGAGATCGTGATTACTCCCTGCTTCCGCGATCGCGCAATTCATGGGACTGCCAAATAACTTAGCAACATCTTGCCAAGGCAAAAAGGGAGCGCGATTAAGTTGCAATCCCAAGGGCTTAAGTCTTTTAGAAACCACGATATAGCCTCCGTGAGTATGTAAACGCATCAGTACATACATTGCGACTTTGCGTTGATTGGGATGAATACCTTCATTCATCAATTCAGGTAAAGGACTATAGAAATGTCCGCCATCAATACCACTGTTATCTGTACTTAAACTTGTGTCTAAACTTGTGTCTAAACTTGTGTCTGAATTTGTGCCAATCTCGGTGCGATCGCGGATTTCCGACCACGATGAACATTTAACTAGTTCCACATCGGTCATGCCATACTTCGCAAATAGATTTTTGCTTTTGGCAACTAATAGAGGCGCGACTTCAATGGATGGAATAACGCCTAGACGTGCCGATTGAATTTCAGGTATATCAGAAATATTGGTGCGGGGAGTTGGCTGCAATAAGCTATTGCCCAAGGGTTTGGAAGTACAGTTATTCAATAAGACTGTACTTGCGGCTATCCCGAAGGTTTCGATAAATTTACGTCTAGAAAGTGAATTCATAAAATCAAATCCATAACTTAAATATTTAGGACTTACGCAAAATAGCCAAAAGTAGGGGCAATTCATGAATTGCCCCTACGCTAGAATCAGGGTTTCAAGTCCTTTTGCGTAAGTCTAAATATTTTAATAAATTCTTGCAAAGCAAGGGTTTCTTAAAATATTTGGGATTGTTTAAGCTAAAAAATCATGCACTATATCTAGGATACGCTGACTCGATTTGCCATCGCCAAAGGGATTCGCGATATTTGCCATTTGCTCATAGACATGGCGATCGCCTAACAAACTAGAAGCTGCGGCGACAATATCGGCAGTGTTTGTCCCCACCAGCTTACTTGTACCTGCGGCGACGGCCTCTGGGCGCTCGGTAGTGGTACGCAATACTAAAACAGGTTTACCGAGGCTCGGCGCTTCCTCTTGCAAACCGCCTGAATCACTCATGATTAGATAACATCGTTGCATCGCCCCCACCAACTGCTCATAATCTAGAGGCTCGACTAGGAAAATCCTTGGATGATTGCCCAACTTTGCCATTAGCGGCTCACGCACCACAGGATTTAGATGCATGGGCAGCACTAAAGCCACATCAGGAAACGCTGTCAAAATCTGCAACCATGCTTGGATAATCTCCTCTAATGGCTGTCCCCAGTTTTCACGGCGATGGACGGTTGCGAGGATGACCCGATGGGCTGACCAATCTAGTCCTGCAATTTCACACTGAGGCGATCGCTTTGAAACGTACAGCAATGCATCAATCACCGTATTCCCTGTATGATGAATTCCTGCTTTTACTCCTGAAACCTGAAGGTTGTTCACTGAGGCAAGGGTAGGCGCAAAATGAAGCTGAGCAATTTGTGAAACTAAACGACGATTTGCTTCTTCGGGAAAGGGATTAAAGAGATTATCTGTGCGTAAGCCTGCCTCAACATGACCAATGGGAATTTGTTGATAAAAAGCTGCTAAGGCGGCGGCAAAGGCAGTGGTCGTATCTCCTTGGACTAAAACAATATTAGGCTGGATTTCTTTATAGAGATTTTCTAAACCGATTAAGCTATTGCAAGTAATTTCCGTGAGAGTTTGCTTAGGACGCATAATTCCCAAATCATAGTCTGCTTTGAGGTTAAACAATTGCATTACCTGTTCCACCATTTCCCGATGTTGTCCAGTTAAAATCACCGAAGTTTGGAATTGAGGATTATTTCTGAATAAATGGATCACAGGTGCAAGTTTAATTGCCTCTGGGCGAGTGCCTAAAGTAACGCAGACATGAAATTGAGTTGGCAAAATAATCTCCGTTAGGATAAAACGATTTGAGTCGTAATAATTTGAGTCGTAATAATTGCGGCTTTTGGTGCTTTGCTACTGCCAAAGGCTGTATGGATACCTCGCAATGTCAGAATTATAATTCCGCAGACTACCAGATATTGCACAAATTGAATGGCAACATTAGGGGTGATTAATAGATTTTGCCAAGACAAATTATTGAATGCTTTGCCTAACTCTAAGGGTGTTGCAGGCTGGAGATCACTGATTTCTTGGTTATTGTCTTGATGATGAGGAATGGCAGGAATATCGGAAAGAAGCAGGAAGTCAGAGTCTGGTAATGATTTTGGTTCTGATGGTTCAGAGAGTCTTTCGGGTAATGGCGGGATATTTGGTAAAGCGACAGGGCTTACAATTTCGCCAAACATTTCATCTAAATCTGCTGCGGCGGCGGTGGGGCGATCGTGGGATGGAGGATGATGCTCATCGTTACGCATAGCTTTTGGAGTAAATACTGGTAAAGGAGGTATTTTAGGCTGTCCTTGCAGATCTTCTAATCCGCTATTTTCATTAACATTTAGCTCCTCCTGTTCAAGCAAATGAATCTCCTCTGTCCATGCAGGTTCATCAGAACCTGTTTGTTGCCAAGAGATTTTGATACTAGAAATAGTTGACACATCAAGGGTAACAAACCACTTTTTGATCATCCCCACTAGCACTTGGCGCTTAGGAGTTCTCACCTCATCATCTAGCGATCGCAGATCTGACTCAATTAATACATCAAGGCGATCGCCTTCACGTTCGACATTTGCCAGCATTCCTTGAGATTTGAGCAAACGATTCATTAACGAGGCGATCGCGTTAATATTTCCCTGTTTGGCTTGTTCAACTAGCGGATTTTGTGCCATGGCAGCAACCTCGGATGCTTAGCCTAAAGTATTTCAAAAATATTTTAATTTAAGCCAAATGTATCAGATTTGCTGTTCAAAACCAAAGAAATAAGTTGCCGTGCGAAGCGCGGCAACTTATTTCTAGTTTATTTCTAGCAAACTTTAGACAAGTCTGACTAGCTTGGCACTCAGATCCCACATACGCTCTGCTCTGGCATCATCACGCGCTTGAGGTGAAACCGTCTGGACAAAAGACTTACCATCTTGTTTCTGGCGATTGCCCCAACTCCAGTAAGCTCCTGATTGGCGATACTCAGGATCGGCAACTACGGCGGCGACTCTTTGCCCCGATAGTTCTTGAGTTACATAGCCCTTAGTAATGTTCTTTTGAAACAAGGGGAATAACTTTTGAAAAAGAGGATAGTGATTGCGGAAGAGGGGCGTGTCGGCAACACAACCGGGGTAAAGAGAGGTGAAAGTGATCCCCGTGGATTCATGATAGCGACGGTGCAATTCTCTCATGGTTAAGATATTGCAAACTTTGCTCTCTTTGTAAGCACGGACTGGCTCAAATTTTTTGCCATTTGCCATCGAGATTGGTGGTTTGAAGCCTTTTTCAAATCCTTCAAGATTACCGAGATCTGGCTGTGGTGGAATCTTGCCGCCCAATTCATCGGGATTATGGGTGACGGTTCCTAAAATGACGACGCGGCGATCGCCGTAGGTAGATTTTTTGATGTCATCTAGGAGCAGATTGACCAGCAAGAAATGACTCAGATGATTGGTGGTCATGGTTAGCTCAAAGCCTTCAGGCGATCGCTGTGGTTCTTTGAGCAGAGGTGTATAAACCGCCGCATTGACGACAATCGCCTCAAGCGATCGACCCGTCGCACGGAATTTAGCCACAAATTCATGCACACTCACCAAGGAGCCAAGATCAACTTGAATGACCTCATATTTATCTTTGGCAATGCCTACGGATTCCGCCGCTTTGTGGGTTTTATCAATATTGCGGCAAGCCATAACGATGAACCAGCCTTTATCGGCAAGAGCCTTGGCTGACCAAAGCCCAACCCCTGAAGATGCGCCTGTGATAATGACTGTAGGTTTTTGTGGATATGACATTTTTAAGAATAACTTGATAAACTTTGTTTAGAATTTTACAGTGATTTGGGGTAATGTGAAACTTAAGAGTTTTTGCTAAAAGTCTCACTTGCTAATGCTTTCAGTCCAAACCATAGGGGACTGCCTAGGCACTCCCTTATCTAAACTGATCGCGTCATTTGAATTCGATAGCGTTCTTTCTTGGTAATCATAATGTCGCCAATGGTGACGCGCCCTTTGCCACGAATCGCAATCAGGTCGCCTGTTTTTACTTGATAGCTAGGCTGAGAAACGGTTTTCCAATTAACGCGCACATCTTCGCCGCTAATTAAGTCCACCATTTTGCTGCGGGACATTCCGAAACCAAAGGATGCGACCGCATCTAGCCTCAAGGATGCCTCCGTGGAAGTAATTTCTTTGGTAACGGGGATGCGAATTTTTAAATCTTCCCATGCGATCGCATTGACCTTTACGGGAACAGTCCGCACTTGGTTAAAATGCAGTTGCAAATATTCGACTAGTTCAGGCACAACGATCGCCTGTGCGCCCTTTTCGCCTAGGACATTGATATCGCCAACCTTTTGGCGCTCGATCCCAGTACCAAGGATCGAGCCTAAGAAATCGCGATGGGTTGCCGTATCAAACAAAAAATTACCTGAAATCGAGATGGGCGTGAGGCTGACTAGTGATGGATCGAGAGGCAACTCGGAACGGGCGATCGCCAGTCTTTGACGTTCAGCCTGTTCATAGCCACCCCATGCCAAGCAATGGATCTCGGTCATCTTACCGAATACTCGGAGTGCTTCGGTAATTTCAGGTGGTGATAGGAAATCACTGCACACGACTTCCCATGTCTGAATAGCGCGATCGCCCAAATCTAGCAAGCGGCTGAGGGTATCGCGATTTTCAACATGATGTAATAGGTCACGAGGTAGCATTAAATTTCATCAAATTCCTCTTCGGGAATGCGTTGTTTGGACTTGTCAGGAATTTTGGTTTCGCCCCAAGCATCACGGATCTGCTGTTGGGTTTCATTGCGAAAATCAGGCTTTGAGGTGGTGGGGTAATCATCCTCAAAATCATCGTAATCGTCATCGTAATTATCAATGGGCTTTGGCGGCGGCGCGATCGGGCGCGATGGTTCAGGACGAACTTCGGCTCTAGCTTGACGACGCTGTTGCTGGGGTGGATTTACAGGCACACGTTCCTCAGCCCAATTATCGCCATCATCCCATGATTGTTCTTGGCGATAGACGGGGCGTTGTTGCTGGGGTGGCGGTGAATAGGTGCTTCTGGTTCCTGATGACAGGGCATTATCGCGAATGCTGGTAGTGGGGGGCAGATAGTCATCCTCGAAGTCATCTTCCCAAGGTGCTTTGCCTAGTCCTAGACGTTCGAGCAAGCCCTTGCTAAGCTGCGTCATCCGATCTTCCATGCCCTCAGTCACAATGATGCGATCGCGCCCCACGGCAATAATTTCATTCACATCAATTTCGTAAGTGCTAATCAAGCTGGCAGGAATAATTGGATTACCAATTGAGGCAACAATCAAAAATAACAAATCACCTGTTTCAGGATCAAATTTAAAATCGCGTACCTTACCCAGTAATTCCCCTGACTCAGTAACGACTTCATTGTTGATCAGAGTGGTGTATCGCTCAGTAACCAAGATGTCCTCAAGGACTGACTCATCATCAACTAAGATCGCGTCAGGACCGAGTAAATCGATATTATTGAGGGACATAAAAAATGTGTCACCAATGCCAATCGGTGTACCAGGGATGAAGCGCTCAGCGACAGTAACACCTGTAACGCCACGCTGATCGACATCTAGCCAGATTTGCGTTACGATGCCAAGCCGAATAGCTGATCGCTTGCTAAAGACCTGCAAACCTAAAACGGCGGCACGTTGACGAAGATTTTCCGATTGCATCATGGCGGTGACGTAGCTCTATATGATTCCTTACAAGTGGGGATGCCCTATGAAGTGGGGCAAGTAACTAAACAGAAGAGTAAATATCTAGCCCTGATTCTAGCAGACTAGATCCCCGTCGGTATTCTAACGTTTGTTGATCAATACTTATTGAATAGTGTTTACCAAGGATTTTGATATGCGCCGCACTTGTTTGCTGTACCAAAGCGATCGCCCAATTCCCTATTTGACCGCATGGCAATGGCAAAAAGAATTAGTGGAGGAACGCAAACAAGCAAAGCGTGAGGGTAAGGATTTACCAGATGTATTACTTCTAGTAGAACATCCTGCTGTGTATACATTGGGGCAAGGCTCAAGTTTGGAATTTCTCAAATTTAATCCCGATGATCCTAATATTGAATGCCATCGCATCGAGCGCGGCGGTGAAGTTACGCACCATGCGATCGGGCAATTAGTTGCCTATCCAATTCTCAATCTCGATCATCATCAACGGGATCTCCATTGGTATTTGCGGCAACTAGAAGAAGTAATCATTCAAGTCTTAGCTAGTTATGGAGTTCCTTCCCAACGTATTCAAGGCTTAACAGGCGTATGGATTGATCGGGCTGGTCAATCACAAAAAATCGCCCAAGTGGGAATTAAAGTCAGTCAATGGATTACGATGCATGGTTTCGCTTTAAATATCTGCATGGATCTATCGGGCTTCGATCGCATTGTTCCCTGTGGCATTAGCAATTGCCAAGTATGTAATCTCAGTCAATTTGCGCCTAATGTGAATTTTGTAGGGGTGAAAAAGGCGATCGGGCAAACCTTTGCCCAAGTCTTTGATTTGGAAATGCAATTGCAGGCGATCGGCTGACTGAGAAATCATTTATTCTTCGGTTGATTCTTTGAAATTGCTACTTTCATATTCTGCCATCTAGCGATCGCTATCAGGAGAGATGGTTTATCGTTCAAATAAGCGAATTATTTTTGGTAATGCGGCTTCATTGAAATGACAATTGTGAATACTGCCATCCACCAGAATATCTAAATAGCGATCGCTTTACAATGGAACATCTTGAGGTCAGACAAAGCGATCATCACGAAATCTCTAGATGTTGCCGTATTATTTGACGAATCTCGGTACATCCAGAAAAAGCATTATTGGCAATTGCTTGGTCGGCAGATATACCAGGTTATCGGAACTCAATAGCATAAGCTGTTAGCTCATCAAGTTCGTTTCGTAGGTTTTCCCAACTTGGCTCTACTGTCAAGAATGCATCTAACAATTTCGTTAGGTCATGGGTTCTACCAAAAGCAATATTGCTTTTGGTAGACAGGCTTTTAACAAACGGAGCGAAATTGCCCTTCCTCGCCGACTCGCGAAGCAGGGAGGGGATGAAAGCGACCAGAAAATAAACTGAGCGATCGCGAATCAATATCGATTAGAATTAGGTCATGGTAACACGGCGTAATACATTCAGGCTTTATCCAAATGCTGCTCAAGAGAAAGTCCTCTATGAGTGGCGGCGGTTACATTGCTATCTGTACAACTCTGCACTTGCAGACCGTAGAGACAGTTATCAGCGTGAAAATAAGTCTGTTACCTATTTCGATCAACAAAACCGATTGCCAGAATTTAAAAAAGTATGGGTTGAGTACAAAGAGATTGGTTCGCAAGCATTACAAGCAACTCTAAAACGAGTTGACTTTGCATATCAAAGATTCTTTACCAAGAAGGGCGGCTATCCCAAATTCAAGTCAATACGCCATTATTCGGGATGGATATATCCTGCTGGTTCAGGATGGAAAGCCCTAACTGATGGTGTAAATGGCTATTTGGATTTGTCTAATCTAGGTAAGATCCAAATGCGTGGGTCAGCAAGGCAATGGGGAAATCCTAGTACTTGCACCATACTTAATCGCAATGGGAAATGGTATGCGTCTATTACCGTAAATTGTGAGTTAGTCTGCGTTGCTGGCGATGGCGCAATCGGTTTAGATTTTGGAGTACATCATGCTGTGGCGATGAGTGACGGTGAAATTATTGAGGCTCCTAAATTCTTAGCAAAAGCTGCTAAGGATATCAAAAAAGCCAGCAAAGAAAAACGCCGCAAACGATCGCCAAATCGTAAAAAGAAGATTAAAGCTTCTAATCGATACAAAAAAGCACAGCGCAAAGGCTCTGTACTAATCCGCAAGGTTGGCAGACAGAGACAAGATTGGGTGCATCAGGTAAGTAGCAATACGGGCTTCGTCAAACGTGGAGAATCAAGCTCTACTGCAAACCCTACTTATTGTGGCGGGTTGCAGCAACTTGGCTCGAAGAAGCGTAAAAAACACTCTCTACTTGATGGGAATTTAGAAACCCCATCCTCGCGTAGCAGGGTGGGGTAGTTCATCTAAAAAAGAGTTTCGGCGTGAAGTGTTGAGTAAATCCAAACAAAAAATGCAACAGAAAATAATTGTCATTGGGGCGGGAATTGGCGGATTAACGGCGGCGGCTTTGTTGGCAAAGCGTGGCTATGAAGTCATCGTTTACGATCTTGCCATTGTGGCGGGTGGCTGTGCATCTACTTTTAAACGGCGCGGATTTACCTTTGATGTGGGCGCGACACAGGTGGCAGGGTTGGAATCTGGCGGGATTCACGATCGCATATTTCGCGAACTAGAAATCGAAATTCCCACCGCAACCGATTGCGACCCAGCCTGTGCAGTGTTTTTACCCAATGAACGAGAACCGATTAATGTCTGGCGCGATCGCCCTAAGTGGAAAGCAGAAAGGCAAAAACAATTTCCCCATAGCGAACCATTTTGGGATTTTCTAGAAGATTTATTTTGGCGTAGTTGGCGCTTTCAATCCCGCGATCCGATTCTGCCTCCGCGCAATCTTTGGGATATTTGGCAATTAATAAAAGCTTTGCGGGTCGATACTTTAGCCACGGTTCCCTATACTTTTTCGACCGTGGGCGATGCGTTGCGTGGTTTTGGTTTGGCGCACGATCAAAGATTACGCACCTTTCTCGATTTACAATTAAAGCTCTATTCACAGGTGAACGCTGAAGAGACGGCTTTACTTTACGCAGCAACGGCTCTAGCGGTTTCCCAAACTCCTTTAGGGCTATTCCATCTCCAAGGCAGTATGCAGGTATTGAGCGATCGCCTAATGGAGAGTATCGAGCGCGATGGTGGAAAGGTATTAATGCAGCATCGGGTTAGTGAGATCAAGGAAAAAGGAAAAAGGAAAAAGGTAAAGATAGAGAATCTCAGAACGAGGGAAATTTGTTGGGATGAGGCGGATCATGTGGTGGCGAATGTGACGGTGAATAATTTTGTGCAACTTTTGGGTGAACAAGTTCCTAAGGGTTACGCAAAAAGGGTTGCCAATCTCAAACCTGCTGCCGTTGCGTTTGTTGTTTATTTGGGGGTCGATCGCGCCGCCATCCCCGCCGACTGTCCGCCACATTTGCAATTTTTAGAAGCCTATGAAAACGCGATCGCGGGTAAACCACACTCGCTATTTGTATCCGTTAGTAAGGAAGGAGATGGACGTGCGCCAGTGGGAAAAGCAACGATTATCGCTTCTGAATTTACAGAAGCAACGGTTTGGTATGGTGATCAAGATTATCGAACTCTCAAACAGAAATTTACGGAACGGGCGATCGCGCAATTAAGTACCTACTTCCATCTCAATGACCAAACGATCATTCACATTGAAGCGGCGACACCACAAACCTTTGAGCGTTATACAGGACGCGATCGCGGCATCGTTGGTGGTGTGGGAATGCGGGTTTCTACCTTTGGCCCCTTCGGTTTTGCCAATCGCACTCCCCTCAAAAATATCTGGCTAGTGGGCGACTCCACTCACCCCGGCGAAGGAACCGCAGGCGTAAGTTATTCTGCGCTCACAGTGGTAAGGCAAATAGAGCAATCATTCTAATACATACTTTTTGTAGCGCGGCAAAGCCGCGCTACAAAAAGTAGTACAGCCTGTTGAGGTTTTGAGTAGTACAGAAAAATTTTTAAAAGCGGTGCGATGCGCCGCTTTTAAAAATTTTTCTGGGTTTCAAGTAAACGTAAAGCGCTGTAATTTATGACTTCAGGGCAAAAGGTCGCCAAGGTAAATCACTATCACCAGTCAGAAGCAAGTCTTTAGTAATTTGAGCCGTCACAGGAGCCATCATTACCCCATTGCGATAATGCCCTGTGGCGATCAACATATGGGGATGATTTGGCACAAAACCTAAAATAGGGGATTGAAATCCATCGGGTCTAGGGCGATCGCCTGCCCATGTTTCTAAAACTTCCGCCCTAGCAAAAGTGGGACACCATGCGATCGCCTGTTCTAGTAACAGGGTCACATTCGCCTGACGCGGTAACGGCGCATACTCAAATTCTAGCGTCGCTCCCAGCCAATATTGATCATCACCGAGTGGCACGATATTAATATCTGAGCCATCCTCATTTTCCGCATGAACGATCGCTTTAAGATTGAGATTTGGGACTTTTACCCGCACAGCTTGACCGCCCACAGGCTGTAATAAATCTTGAGTTTGATTTTTTAAAAACGTGGCAACCAAAGGATTAGACCCCAAGCCTGATGTAATCACAAGGCGATCGCTAGAAATATCTTCTAAGTTCTTCACTGGTCTATTCCAAAGAAATTTCACGCCATTTTCAGTAGCCGCACTGACCAAAGCCTTGACTAACTGAGGAGGATGCACCGCCCGATCGCAGGGACTGAATAACCCACCCTCCGCTTGCCATTGCGAAAATCGCTCAATAATTTTTTGATGCTCCAGCCATTGCAACTCAAAGCCCTGTTTTCTGCGAATTTCGATCAGCGATCGCGCTGTGGTTTCCGCATTAGGCGATCGATATAAATTTAAAAGACCGTTGCGGTTGTAGAGGATATCTTGATTAGTTTGCTCAGTTAACTCAGAGATTAAGCGATCGTACTTACTTAAACTAGCCAAGCGCAACCTGACTAAAGTTCCCCTAGCCTTAGCGCTACACACGGCCATTAATACCCCCAAAGAAGCCCCAGTTGCCACCATGGCAGGATCAGACTTTGCCTCCATAACCGTCACCTCTAGCCCATCAGTAATTCGGCATTTGCTTAGCTCATAGGCAAGCATTGCCCCAATAACACCGCAACCAATAATAGTGATATTTTTCATAAATTATTAAACTATAGCTACAGCGCTTTGCACTTTTTTAAAACCTAGACAAATTTTCAAAAAGCTTGATTTGCAAGCTTTTTGAAAATTTGTCTGTTTGGATGGTCAAAAACCGATAATTAGAGATGTGG
>DCSN01000150.1:39226-39770 GCA_002325645.1 Pseudanabaena sp. UBA1465 | reverse complement strand
CCACATCTCTAATTATCGGTTTTGATCAGTAACGAAAGTCAATGCTAGACTTTTGGAATAAACGCAAATCCTGTAGCATTTGCGCTTAAAGATCTCATCACCTTGCAAAATTACTGCATTAAACCCCGTGATTACGCTTAACTTGCTGCATCCTATCGAAGCTATTCCTATCCAAACATGGACATTTGAATCTGAGCCTGTAATTCGGATTGGGCGATCGGGCGATAATGACGTAATCCTGTATAGCTCAGTTGTTTCTCGATACCATGTCGAGATCCATCGTCACTCTCTACATTGGGAAATCGTCAATATTGGCGCAAATGGTACATATATCAACGATCAACAGATTGACAAAGAACGGGTAGAAAACGGGATCATTTTTCGACTTGCGGCAACTGGTCCTAAATTGCAAATTTTACTAGATAGGTCATCTCCTCTTACGCCTTCGCAGCAATCTACTACCAATAAATCCAGCACACCTGTTAAACCCACCGATAGTCGTCCCACTTTCATGCCCCGCAAGTAATAAGCTAACCAATACAGC
>DCSN01000150.1:15761-39109 GCA_002325645.1 Pseudanabaena sp. UBA1465 | reverse complement strand
CAATATGGGCGATCGCCATATTGGTATTGTATTTTGTACAAATTTGTACAAATTTGTATAAATTTATATAAATTTATACAAATTTAAATGATCGCCAAGCGATCGCCAATATCGTAATATTATAGACTCAGCATAATTTGACACTTGCTGAAAGTATTGCCAAAAAGTTGGCATGACTTGGCAAAGGCTGGCAAAAAATGTTTTTTGATTTCTAGATATATTCAATCTAGGCATACTTAATCTAGGCATATTTAATAATGAAGGTCACTCTAGAGAAGCTTCCCGCTAGTCAAATTGGTTTTGACATTCAAGTAGAAGGGGCAAAGTCTCAAGCAATATACGATCGCATTGTCAAAGACTTGACACGCACGATCCAAGTCCCCGGTTTTCGCAAAGGTAAAGCCCCACAACAGCTTGTACTCAGACAAATTGGTAGTCAGCGACTCAAAGCAAATGTTCTCGAAGAGTTGCTAGAAAAAACCTTAAACGAAGCTCTTGCCGAAAACAAAGAAGTTAAAGATAAAGCTTTAGGCGGTTTTCAACTAATCACGGATATTGAAACCCTTGTCCAAACCTTCACCCCCGGACAAGAAGTATCTTTTAAGGCCGCGATCGATGTTGAGCCAGAAGTTACTCTTGCTAAATATCAAGGCTTTAGCATTAAAGCTGAGGAAATTAAACCCGATCTTACGGAAGTCGATCGCAACTTGCGTGAATTCCAAGTGCGTAAATCTACATTAGTACCCGTCGAAGATCGCGCCATCGAACTAAATGACGTAGCTACTGTTGATCTCAAAGTGCTTGATCGCGAGACTGGCGAAGAATTGCCCGACGCTGGCGAAGATGATTTTCAGTTAGATGTTGATGAAAAAGCCTTTATCCCTGAAGTCGTCAAAGCGCTCATCGGTGCAAAAATCGATGATGTCGTGGAAGTTGAGTCCGTTTTCCCCCAAGACTATTACCCCGAAGAATATGTCGGCAAGGAAATTAAGTATGTAATTACAGTCAAATCACTGAAGGGGCGTGAATTACCAGCCCTTGATGATGAATTTGCTAAATCGATCAGCGACAAGGAAACGATCGCCGAATTGCGTGAACTTTTAGAACAGCGTGTCATTGATGAAGCTGAGTCTAAGACTAAGGCAAATAAAGAAACCGCCATCCTTGATGCCCTCACCGCCGAACTGGAAGTAGATTTACCTGCAACATTGGTACAGCAAGAACTCGACTTTTTGGTAAGACAGCAAGCCAGCTACCTGCAAGAGCGCATCGATCCTGCGATGGCTAAGCAACTATTCACCAAGGAATTGGTTGAAGAAATGCGTCGCCTCAATTATCCAGAAGCCGTCAAACGCCTCAGACGCAAGATTGCCCTCGATGAAATCGTCAAGCAAGAAAAAATTGTTGCTGATGAAGCTGCTCTCAATGAAAGAGTCGCTGGTATTTTAGAAGCGCTCAAAGGTCAAAATATTGATCCCGATCGCTTGGCTACCGTCATTAGTGAAGAAATCTTGACCGAAAATGCACTCACATGGTTGCTTGAGCATTCTGAGGTCGAGATGGTTGAGCAAGGCACGCTCAAGCCCCCAGCCGATGAAACCCTCGCAAGCATTGAGCCAGAAATCGATGCTGATGGAGTGGTCACGGTTGACGCAACCTCTGAAGAAGCGTAAAACAAATAAGGGGCGCACAGCGCCCCTTATTTAGTTAAAATTTCAGATTGCGTAAATACCTGCAACCAGAATTACAACATACCAACAGTATTTTTAAGTCATAATAGCTTTCAAACAGGTATTGTAAAACTCAAGCAATGCTTGAAATACTGCATCAAAATTATGGTGAATTCAAAACGAATGTTCCCTTTATCTAGTCAACTAACATCTAGTCAATTCGCGATCGCATCAATCCAAAATCAGGTTGTACCGATGGTGGTCGAGCAATCAGGTAAAGGCGAGAGAGCATTTGATATCTTTTCGCGCTTATTGCGAGAACGGATTATTTTCTTGGGTTCGCAAGTCGATGACACCAGCGCCAATTTGATCATGTCCCAGCTTTTATTCCTAGAAGCCGAAGATCCTGAAAAAGACATTTATCTGTATATCAACTCCCCAGGTGGCTCCGTCTACGCAGGGATGGCGATCCTCGACACGATGAACCATGTCCGTCCCGATGTCTGCACCATTTGCATGGGTCTAGCTGCTAGCATGGGAGCATTCCTCCTCGCGGCTGGTGCTAAGGGCAAGCGGATGTCATTGCCAAATGCAAGGATCATGATTCACCAGCCCCTTGGTGGCGCTCAGGGTCAAGCTGTGGATATTGAAATTCAAGCGCGGGAAATTTTGTACATTAAGCGATCGCTCAACGAGATGTTAGCCGAAAATACAGGTAAGCCCCTTGAACAGATCGAGCAAGACACTGAGCGCGATTTCTTCATGTCCCCTGCCGAAGCTCAGCAATATGGTTTAATCGATCAAGTTTTAACCAATGCTAACAGCCCTCAGCCATCTGTCCTCTCCCTAGTCTAGCCACAGCGAGATAGCTTATGCCCAGTAAATATGACTCTCATTTAAAATGTTCTTTCTGTGGTAAATCGCAGGAGCAAGTACGCAAGCTCATTGCAGGACCGGGGGTATACATTTGTGATGAGTGCGTGGATTTGTGTAACGAAATCCTTGATGAGGAGTTATTTAATAGCGCTCCACCCCAATCTGCTCAGCGTAAAGATCCTGCCAACGAAAAGCGTAAAACCAAAACTGCGGCAAATCTCAACCTCAATCAAATCCCCAAGCCTCGCGATATCAAGCGCTATCTTGATGAGAATGTAGTCGGTCAAGATGAAGCCAAAAAGGTTTTGTCTGTCGCCGTCTATAACCACTACAAGCGTCTGAGTTTTCTGGAATCATCAGGCAAAGGGCAGGTTGAAGATGGCGTTGAACTTCAGAAATCAAACATTTTACTGATTGGTCCTACGGGCTGTGGTAAAACCCTTTTGGCACAGACCTTGGCCGAAATGCTAGATGTGCCTTTTGCGGTTGCTGATGCCACCACCCTCACCGAGGCAGGATATGTCGGTGAAGATGTGGAAAATATTTTGCTACGGTTATTGCAAGTCGCCGATCTCGATGTTGAAGAAGCTCAACGCGGCATTATTTATATTGATGAAATCGATAAAATTGCGCGTAAAAGCGAAAATACTTCGATCACCCGCGATGTGTCAGGTGAAGGCGTACAACAGGCTTTGCTGAAAATGCTAGAGGGGACGATCGCCAATGTACCGCCGCAGGGTGGACGTAAGCACCCTTATCAAGACTGCATCCAGATTGACACCAAAAATATTTTATTTATTTGCGGTGGAGCCTTCGGGGGGATGGAAAAGTTGATCGAGCAACGCATTGGCAAGAAATCGATGGGATTTGTGCAGCAGGGGGAATCGATTCCCCGTGAAAAGCGGACTGCCGAGATTCTGAAAAACTTACAACCTGATGATCTAGTTAAGTTTGGGATGATTCCCGAATTTATCGGTCGTGTACCTGTGAGCGCCGTACTCGATCCTCTGGACGAGAAAGCATTGATGGCAATTTTGACTGAGCCTCGCAGTGCGTTAATCAAGCAGTATCAGAAACTTTTGAAAATGGATAATGTCCAGCTTGAGTTTCAGCCCGATGCAGTACAGGCGATCGCGAAGGAAGCCTATCGACGGAAAACGGGGGCAAGAGCATTACGCGGTATTGTTGAGCAGTTAATGCTAGACATGATGTATGAGTTGCCTTCGCGGAAGGATGTAACTAAGTGTTTAATCACTCGCGATATGGTGGAAAAATTATCCACAGCAGAGATATTACAACACCCTGCCTCAATGCCTAAGCCTGAGTCAGCATAGAAAAAAAGCCTCGCTTCGCGAGGCTTTTTTGTATGTTTGAGTAATATCAATACCTGCGATCGCCTTAAGTTACGGCGTTTTTCTCATAATGCGGCTCTTGCTTAAGACATCCAATAACATTTTTGTTGAACAATTTTGCACTTAGCATCTCTCTTTTGCCCTTTCATCGAAAAATTGGGTAGAAACCCCGTCCTTCTAGGACGGCTTTATGTTGTAGAATATAGCAAGTTAAGAGCGATAACCAAGTTTTTAGCTACCAAATTTAACTTGTTGAATACCGCAGGGCTTGCGGGAAGGCTAAAGCCTAAAGTCTGCTGAGCGAACATAAGACCGAAAAACTCCTTGAGGGTAGAGGCAGTTGCGAAACCCCAGAAATGGGAAGAAACAGAAACCTAAGTCGTGAGTCTTAGGAATCCCCGTCGCTTCAGCGCGGGGTGGATGTCAAAAGCTAAATCATGCTCAGCAAAACTAATCACCTGCACCCGTTTCGGCGTAGGTGACTCATACACCCGATACACCAAACGAAAGCAAACACCGTTATAGTCAATCTCCAAGGCCCGATAATGCTTTAAATCGCCCCGCAAATCATGGCTAGGCAACCCAAAGCAACCATAAGGATCTTCAGTAAAAGCAGTATTACAGATTTCTTGAAAATCTCTTTGCAACTCTGCGGTTAACTCAGGTAAATCTTGCTGACGCACCAAATTATGCACTCTTAGCAAGTACTTCGACTTTGTAGCCACGATTTTTTAAATACTCCAAACTAGCATCAACATCAACCTCTTCACCCTCTTCAATAACCGTGATCCATTGGGATTCATCCTCCTCATCCGCTAAACGGGCGATCGCCTTCGCCTCTGCTGACTGGGGCGCAAGTTCCACACCTAATGCTTGGTAAACCTGCCGTTTTTGTTCCTTGGGCAAAGTTTGAATCAGCGCCAGCAAACTCGCAAATGACACTTGGGCGTTAATAGACAACAAAGCCAACTCATGGGACGGTTCAATCACTTGCTCAATTACTTGCTCAATTACAAGAGCATCAACTTGTTCAGTTTGTTCAGCAGGCTTTTCAGTTACTTGCATAGATTTAACACTCCAATAATTGCTCTAACTCTCGCACCTCAGCCGCTATAAATGATTCTAGCTTGAGCCGTCCCGTCGTTATCTCTGGCAAGGCGATCGCTATTTCAATCGGGATATTTTAACTTAAAAATTTAAGCTAAGATTGTGGCAATTCCTGACGCGAAGATATTAGTCGGTGCTATGTTTTACGGGGGGATTTACAGCATGGGCGCTGAGATTGGTTAAGTTTTGGTAAGCTGTAACCAATGGTAAGTCAGGAAAAGCAAAGTTGAATTACAAGCGTACATTTGCAGAACTGGAGAAAAAAGCTGTCAAGTGGTGGCCGAAAGAATTAGAAGCAACGGTTGCTGCTGAGAGTGTCATTCCCAAGTTAATTGCAACCCAAGATCGGTTTATCAGTATTCTGAAACTGTCGGGCGATAATCCCGATCAGATCTTTGATGTTTTGCAAGCATCGGGAATGTTGGCGAATCTATTTCTCAAACATCTGGTTATTCTCGCTGATTATGGAGGCGAATTAATTAAGCGATTGGGGCGAGAGTTCACAGAAACCTTTGCAGTTGATCCAGTTACAAATCGGCGAGTGATGCAGTATGTATTAGAGCCTTTACGAGAATTTCTATCACAAGATTATCAATTAACCCGAAATGGTTCCATCATTCTCAATGGCTATGACAAGAGTGATGGAATGCCATTTGATGTAGTCGTTGAAAAGGATGCAAAGAAAATTGGTATAGAAGTTAGTTTCCAAGTGACGACCAATAGCGTGATTGAACGCAAATCTGGACAAGCAGAAAATCGCTTTAGATTGATGAATGAAAATGGATTTTGGATTGCCTATGTGATTGATGGTGCTGGTAATTTTCAGCGATCGTCAGCTATAGGAACTATTTGCAATTTCAGTGACTGTACAGTTGCTTACTCAAAAGCAGAAATCGCAGTTTTAGCAAACTTCATTCAAGAGAAATTAAATGATTAATTTTATTGATTTATTTGCTGGTATTGGTGGAATGCGTTTGGGCTTTGAGCAAGCGATGCAAGAGCTTGGCATTCAAACTAAATGCGTATTATCTTCAGAAATAGATAAATACGCTCAAGAGACGTATGAACTTAATTACAAAGAGAAGCCAGAGGGTGACATTCACGATATTAAGCAATTTCCAAAGTTCGACTTTCTCCTTGCGGGTTTTCCTTGTCAGCCATTCTCATACGCTGGCAAACAAAAAGGATTTGTGGATACTAGAGGGACTTTGTTTTTTGAGATTGAAAAACTTTTAAGTGAATATCAACCAAAAGCATTTTTATTGGAAAATGTTCGGGGTTTAACTAGTCACGATCAAGGACGTACTTTTAAAACAATTATTGATCGATTACAAAATTTAAACTATGGTGTATCTTATCTAATTTTAAATAGTTCAAACTTTGGTACTCCTCAAAATCGTGTCCGCGTATATATTTTAGGGCTTTATAATCAACAACCAGTTTTATCTCTAAAGTCTGATTTGGGCGCGACAGATTCCCATGAGTTTAAGCGATCGCTTAGTCAGCTTACGTTATTTGATTCATTCTCTAATTCTAATAATACTAAAGTTGTTGCTGATATTTTAGAAGCAAATCCAAGTGCTAAGTATGATTGTTCTCAAGATTTTATAGATAGATTGCTAAAATTCACAGGGAATAATCCCAACAAACTACATGGATATAGATTAATCGATCATCGCAATGGCAATTCAATCCATTCATGGGAATTGGGAATTAAAGGGGAATGTAATGATTTAGAAATTGAGTTTATGAATGAGTTAATTGCTAATAGGCGAAAGAAAAAATTTGGTACGCACCAAGATGGGAAAAAGCTTAATCTTGATGAAATTAAAACCTTTTTTGACCATGAAAACCTTATAGAAATCATGAGGGAGCATCTCACTTTGGCGATGAGTAATTATACTTAGCATCAAAAGTGCCTAAAATCGTTGTTTTTAGTATTGGCAATATGCGATAAATAAATGATATTCATAATATTTTCTTTATTGTTTAAGCCTAAAACGTTGAGGTTTCGTTATAAGTATTTATGCTTAGTTCCAAAGTGAGATGCTCCCAATCATGAAATCATGAATAGTTTGATTTGCAAAGGTTATCTCAAAGAGACAGAAGGTAGATATAATCCTGTAGCTGGCAATATGTCCTTTGAGGTATTCAAGTTCCTAGATCCTCAAAGTATATCGATTACGCTTGTATCTAGTGATGCTCATAAGTTAGGGGTAGTTCATAATGGCAGAATAAGGCGAATTACGCCAAGAGAATGTGCGAGATTACAGGGATTTCCTGATTCTTTTATTTTGCATCCTAAAGATACCTATGCTTATCGTCAGTTAGGTAATTCGGTGTCAGTACCTGTAGTTAGAGAGGTGATCTTGGATTTGTTCAGTCAAATCAATGTTTTGAGTGTTGCATGAAGTAAAATTCTGTTTTGATGGTTATTGGCGATCGCTATTCGGCAACTCATAAGGCTCAATACCGTTTTGTTTGAGCAAAGATTCATAGTAATCGCGCTCACGGCGGATCTCGTCATTGATCGCAAAGCCTTCACCCAGATTAGCAAGGGCTGTCTCGAGAGTTTTGATTTTTGCGGTTGTAGATTCATTTCGCTCCTGTTCAGTACGAATTACCCCAAAAGCGTTGTCAAATCTACGTTCTAGTGACTCTGCAATTAATGCACCAGAAAGAATAAAAGCGTTTTTATTACCTTTGAATGCACGATAGAGCCAATATGCTGCAACGACTTCTAGAGGTAAGGCATTAATGCGGGTTTGACCTCTTACATCTGGTTCAGATTCGACCTCAATGACATCGGGTGTGTAATCCGTAAAAGCTTCTCCCAGCAATAGTTTGGAGTCATTTGTCTTTAAAAAACGTAATGCGTAAACTGGAGCATCCGCGATCGCTGATGCCGCTCCTGCTTGAGACATCCGATAACTGCCATCGGGTAGCATAAAAGCATCGACGGTTAATGCGCCGATCGCTACGGTGGCACGGGTTGCTTTAATTGATTCGCTCATAAATTTTAGATTTAGTTGTCTTTGGGGAGATCGCTATTTCAATCGGGATATTTTAACTTGAAAATTTAAGCTAATATTGTTGCAACTCCTGACGCGAAGATATTGTCGCCGCTATGTCATATAGGGTTGATTGACGGCATGGTTGTTACTGAGATTTGTTTAGATAGTTATTTGCGATCGCTGGTAAGTGCTTATCAGCAATGGTGTCGCTTGTATACGCTGACAGATGCGACAGGACGGGAATCGCAACGGGTAGAAAGCGATCGCATTGCTCCTGCTTTTTTTTGATTTTGGCTTGATGGTGCAGACGGTGGAGCCGCCAAAGGCTGAGCAGGAAAGTGAATTAGAGGGCGATCGCTAAAGAAAAAGATGATGTTGCCTATGAAGAGCAGACTTTTGACTATTTTGATTTTGGATAAGTTAAGAATAATTACAAGAATATCGCTGTAATTCTAAAAAATCGGAGAATGTAGTGCTATTATGTAAAGCTGTGTTAATTTGCTTTTTGGAAGTCCCAAAATGATTCCTGACAATGAGAACTTAGCGATTTATGAAATGATTTTTGAATTGAGATGCCGACAGAGAAAAGGTTCCGAATTTCAGTCTTTCTTTGAGAAAATTATGTTCAAGCTAGATCCAAGTTTTATAGCAATTAAACCTTCTGGAAAAGAAGGTGACTGGAAGTGTGATGGATTTTCAAAAAACACAGGTACAGTTTATCAATGCTACTCACCAGAAGACTTAAGTAAAGGTTCAACAGCGTCAAAAGCAGCGAAAAAAGTCAAGGATGACTTTGAAGGAGCTAAAATTCATTGGGATAAAGAGATGCGCCAGTGGATATTTGTATGGAGTGCTGACGGTCAACTTCCACCACAAGTTCTTAAAGCTTTAACGACAATAGAAGCAGAAAATCAAGACTTGACAATTGATAACTGGAGTCAAGAATCTCTATGGAGAAAAGTATCCCAACTTGCTAAAAATGAGTTAGAAATAATTATAGAATTTTCGCTAAATCTAGCAGCCGCACCAGAAACAACTGCAATAGAAGTCGAAAGTCTTTTATCTTATTTAACTCGACAAGAATTAGAGCCGATTCAAACAGATTTAGGACACATTGATCTTCAAGATAAATTAGACAAAAACAACTTAACTCCGAGAGTTCAAACTTTGATAAAAAATGCGATGCCAATAGTTAAGATAGTAGAAGACTATACTAGAAGACATCCAGATATAGAGTATTCTGGTATCATAGCTCAAGTGTTGACTAATAAGTATCGTTCACTTTTAAAAGAAAATAGAAGAGATTCCAATGCAATATTTTTTGCTTTAATTAATTTTGTCTCTTCAGAGAAGATGGCTCAAGATAAGTTTTTTTGGGCTTCTATTGGAATTGTTTCACATTATTTTGAATTATGCGATATATTTGAAAGATGATCCTTCCTACAAAACATATTGACACAAAAAGATCTCTCATTTGGTTAGGCGGATTAATTCTACAGCGATTGATGAAGCCTCAAACCGTGACATCTTTGTGGGAAGATTTAAGGAGCTATCCAGAAGTAGGCACTTTTGAAAGATTTTCTCTTGCTCTCGACTTTCTCTACACCATTGGGGTAATAGAGTTTCAAGAGCATCTACTGCGGAGGTGTACATAATGCTTTATTCTGTGCGTTGTGATCTTCTTACATTTAAAACTGTTACATTTCACAGTGGGTTTAATGCGATTGTTGCGGAGAGATCTGAACATTCAACTCATAAACAATCTCGTAATGGGAGTGGAAAAAGCTCATTAATTGAAATTATTCATTTTTGTCTTGGTGCTAGAGCTATTAAGAAAAAGGGTGTCATGGCAGAAGCCCTTCAAGGTTATACTTTCGCGATTGATCTTGATCTTGGAGGTAAGCGATTCAGTGTAAGTCGTAAGACCAGAGAGCCAAACTATGTAGTAATAGATGGAGATTGGTCAGACTGGGTCATCAAACCGACAGTAGACAAAAAAACGAAGGAGCCAAAGATATCTATAAATCAGTGGTGTTTGGTTCTCAATTGGTTAATGTTTGGGTTGTCTCCAGAAGTTAGCGAACAAAAACATTCACCTACCTTTCGCAATTTAATTTCTTATTTTGTAAGGAGGACAAGGGACTCATTTAGTAGTCCTTTCTTGCATTTTCCTAGACAACCTGAATGGCAAAAGCAAGTCGATCATACTTTTTTGCTTGGTCTATGTTGGGAGCATGCCCAGAAGTTACATGATTTGAATGAAAAAATTGAAAGCTTGTCACAATATAAGAAAGCTGCTGCTTCTGGACTTATTAGTGGATTTATAGGAAGTGTTGGAGAACTTGAAGTCACAAAAGTTCAACTGGAAGAGCAAGTTCTTAAAGAACAAGAACAGTTAAGCAACTTTAGAATTCATGAGCAATATAGACAAATAGAAGAAACTGTAAATACATTGCATGAAAAAATTCGTCGTTTTCAAAACGAAAATGTTAGCGCCCGTAAAATGCTTGAGTACTATGAAACTATCTATCAACAAGAGCAACCTGCGGATGAAAACGCAATTGCAAAAATGTATAAAGAAGCTGGCATGATATTACCTGAGCGAATCACTAGAAACCTCAGTGAAGTTCAGGAATTTCACCGAAAAGTTACAATAAATCGCAAAAACTTTTTGAAGTCGGAAATTGAGAGATTGAGAAACGAAATACAGAAAGTAGATATAGAACTTGCTGAGCTTAGAGAAGAGTATTCTTCTTTGATGTCTATTTTGCAGACTCATGGAGCTTTAGATGAGTACAGCAAATTACAGCAACATAATATGCAGGCTGTTACAAAGCTTGAGGAGATAAAGACGCGAATTGATAATCTTAAAAAATTTCAACAAGGAAGTATGTCATTGAATATAGAAAAAGATAGACTTCTTCTTGATGCTTACTCTGATTATCAAGAGAGAAGTTCTGTTCGACAAAAAGCTTTATCCCTCTTTAACTCAAATTCTGAAGCTATTCATGAGGCTCCGGGTAGTCTGATAATGAATGTTGATAAACACGGCTTTAGATTTAATGTAGAAATTGATAAATCTCAAAGTCAAGGTGTTAACCAAATGGGAATATTTTGCTATGACCTGATGCTTGCTCAAATTTGGGCTTCAAAAGATAAAAGTCCCAATATGCTTATTCATGACAGTACTATTTTTGATGGGGTAGATGAGCGTCAAATAGCTCAAGCACTTCAGTTAGCTGCCAGAGAGTCCCAAAAGCTCAATTTTCAATATATTTGTTGTCTCAATTCTGATTCAATACCATTAAAGGAATTTGATAACAGTTTTGATATTCAGCCTTATAAAATATTGGAGTTATCTGACACAGGAGAAGATGGAGGACTATTTGGAATTCGTTTTTAACCTAATCATGTCTAATGTCATACGAAACTACCTTTAATTCGTCTACCTCATAAAGTAAAAGTTGCCAAGCGATAATGTAACAAAATAGGAGTGTATATTCACAAAAGAGGCGACAACATCGGCACACAAAACAACTACTACGGCACAGACGACCCCAACACCCAAGAACTAGCCAACGAACTCGTTGAAATTCTGCAAGGAATCGTCCCTCAAATCTCCGATCCCACCAGCGAAGCAGGCAAAGAAATCATCACCGCTGCCGCAATCGAAGAGATAGAAAAGAAACCAACCCTTAAAGATCGTCTAGTTGCCGCACTTACAGCAGGTGCATTTGAAGCCATCAAAAAAATTGCCAAAAATGATTTTGTTGAAGTCTTCCTTGTCGCCTTCAAAGCAGGACTTGAAGCCAAACCTAAAAAGTAAAATTACCGTTCAAATTGAAATACCATACAATTAAAATAGCCTGAATTGAGCATCTAGTCATGAATACAGAACTTGTATCCCTTCAGCTACCCGCCAGCCTCTACGAAAAATTGCAAACAATAGCGATCGCCGAGAATACCGATGTTGTCGGTGCGATCGCTCAATTCGTAGCGATCGCCAATCAAAAAAAAAGTTGGTTACAAGACCTCGCCAACCTTCGTCAGCAAATTCAAACCGAAGGCGGATTACAACTAGGGGACACCAAAGAAGCGATCGCCGCTAAATTGCATCAAACTCGCCAAGAAATATTCGAGGCAGAATATGCTCATTTGTATCGATAGTAGCGCCCTAGTCGTGGGATTACAGGGCAAAGATCCATCAGCCACTAAAATTTTGGAATTAGTCGGAAGCGATCTAAACTTGATCGTGCCACGCCTGATCGCTCAAGAAGTTACCCGCAATCTCACTTCCCCGCAGCAAGTACGGCAATTTTATCAACTGTTCCAAAACTATAGTTTTGCTCAAATTATTGATGAACCCGTTCCACTTGTGCTAGTTGAGAAATACGTTAATCTGGGCTTACCTGCCAAAGCCGATGCCTTTATTGGCGCATTTGCCGAGTGGATGAATGTCAGCTATTTAATTTCCGAAAACAGACATTTTCTCCGTCAAGTAAAAACAAAAGCCTTTCAAATCATGGATGCCGATAAATTTGTTAAACTTTTGGAAACTGATATTCAATGAAATTAGGAATCAATAGTAATCCTGAACAATTAGACACATGGATAAACTAGAAAATTATCGTCTATACATTCAAAATCTTCTGGAAAAGCATAGTCATTTTAAAACTCAAGACGATGTACAGAGTGAGTTGATTTTTGACACCGTGCGCGATCGCTATCAACTGATGCGTATTGGCTGGAAAGGCTTGAAGCGGGTTTATCATATTGTTCTACATTTTGACATCAAAGACGGAAAAATCTGGCTACAGCAAAACACAACTGATATTGACGTAGGACAAGAGTTACTAGAGTTCGGTATTCCCAAAGAAGACATCGTGCTAGGTTTACATCCTCCCTACAAAAGACCCTATACAGGCTATGGAGTGGCTTAAATATATGTCCAAACAAACTATTACCTATCTATCCCCGCTTGATGCCCTCATCGCCGTTGCCAAAAGACTTAGCCTCTACGAAAATCAACACAAACTCGACTCTGAAGAATTTTTTCATCAATATCGCCAAGGAAAAACATCAGATGAAATTGAATTCATCGAATGGGCAAACGACTATCAACACTATCTCGCCTTGCGTCAGGAAATAGAACAGGATCTGAGCGATCAAATTACAAACGACTGGCTCGAAGAAGCCGAAGTACGCGATCTAGATCTAACCAGTGGCGAAGTAATTGGATACGAGTCAAGTCAAGTATTTGCAGACCTTCGTGACTATCTCAAAAATCTAGAAGATTATGAAGAAAAACTAGTACGAGGAGATATCCAATGGTAAAAATTATCAGAAGCGATATCGTCTAATCGATCAATCTAGAGTTCGTCAATTTAGAGAGCAAACCCACATGAAAACAGCAACCATCTCCCGCTATGTCACCCGCAACCCTGAAATCCTCTCAGGCGAACCAATCATCGATGGAACCAGAACACCAGTTAGAGCCATTGTCGAAAACTGGCGCTTAGGAGTTAGACCAGAAGAGATTCCATTACACTTACCACATCTCAATCTCGCGCAAATCTTTGATGCCCTTAGCTTTTACCTAGACAACCAAGCAGAAATCAACGAATACATCGAACGCAACCACGTTCCTGATGAACTAGTGCATCCACTTATCAAAGCTAGACTAAACCAGAGATGACTATTTTTGCTCAAATTTACATCGATGAAGATGTAGATATTCTAGTTGCTACCCTACTCATCGCTAGAGGATTAGACGCAACCACAGCAAGACAGCAAAGAACCTTAGGCGAACTCGATCCCCAACAACTAGCTTTCGCAGCATCAATGGGGCGTTGTATGCTAACCCACAACCGACTCGATTTTGAGAAACTACATACGAGTTATGTCTTGAATAACCAGACACATGCAGGAATCATCATCGCAAAACGTAGAAATCCCTATGAAATTGCTGAAAGGGTTGCCATGCTCCTTGATACCTTGACAGCCGATGAAATTGCTAATCAATTGCTCTATATTTAAAGCGATCGCTACATCAACATATAAATCCAAGACTATACTGTAAAGATAAATCAGGAGGACTGATGAACTTAACCGAATCAGCAAATACTTCCATGAAAATGTTCTCTCTAAAAGTACAAAAAGAAGGACAAATTAACATCCCTCAAGACGTGCTAAACACCCTGCAAACCCACGAAGGACAAACCCTCACCCTGCTCCAAATCGGTGAATTTGCCATAATTGTCCCCAGAATCCCCCAAGTCACAACACTGACAGAAAACTTTGTATCCTTAATGAAAGCAAGTAATGTCACAGTCGATGAACTTCTAGAAGGGCTGCAAGAAGAACGTCAAGCAATTTGGCAAGAGCAACAACAAACCAAAATCAGTGCGTAGAATATTTTTAGACTCAAGCGTTATCATTGCTGCTTGCGGTTCCCGAAGTGGCGCTAGTCATGCCGTCATCGTCATGGCAGAAATTGGGCTATTTAAAGTTCTGATTTCCGAACAAGTCATGGAAGAATGCGATCGCAATATCATCAAAAAACTACCCAAAGCCTTACCAATCCTCAAACAAATTCTAAGCGTTATTAATCCTGAAATTTTGCCTAATCCCGCGATCGCCGATGTAGTTAAATGGGAAACGATCATCGAGCCTAAAGATGCCCCTATTTTAGCCGCCGCCTTATTAGCTCAAAGCGATCGTCTTTTGAGTCTCAATACCAAAGACTTTACCCCTAACGTAGCCCAGCAAAGCGGATTAAAACTCCAAACACCCAGCGAGTTTATCCAAGAGATTCGCTCAATTCTTACACAAGAACTGTAATCAACTCAAAGCTTCTTGATACCTTGACAGCCGATGAAATTGCTAATCAATTACTTTACATTTAAGGCGATCGCCTCAAAAGGATAGAGCTTAGGAGATAACAAACAGGGTAAAATATCTCTCTGGTAGTGATTTTGGAATAGTTGAAAGGCTTATGTTGGCGAAACGGATTTTGCCTTGTCTCGATGTAAAAGCAGGTCGAGTCGTCAAAGGGATCAACTTTGTCGATCTTAAGGATGCTGGCGATCCCGTAGAACTAGCACAGGTTTATAATCTCGCAGGAGCCGATGAACTAGTATTCCTTGATATCACTGCTACCCATGAAGATCGTGGCACGATTTTAGATGTGGTTTATCGCACTGCCGAACAGGTATTTATTCCTCTCACCGTTGGGGGCGGTGTGCGTAATCTCGATAATATTCGCGAGTTGCTACGGGCGGGAGCCGATAAGGTGAGTATAAATTCCGCCGCCGTTACTGATCCTGACTTGATTAATCGCAGTAGCGATCGCTTTGGTAATCAGTGCATTGTCGTAGCGATCGATGCGCGGCGTAGAAATGATCCGCAGAACTTAGGTTGGGATGTCTATGTACGCGGTGGTCGTGAGAATACGGGCATTGATGCGCTCTGGTGGTCGCAGGAAGTCGTCAAGCGCGGCGCGGGCGAAATCTTGCTCACCAGTATGGATGCTGATGGCACAAAGGCAGGATATGACCTTGAGCTTACTCGTCAAGTTGCGGATTTGGTAGAAGTACCTGTAATTGCTTCAGGTGGGGCAGGTAATTGCGAACATATTTTGCAAGCAGTGACAGAGGGGAGAGCCGAAGCTGCTTTATTGGCTTCATTACTGCACTATGGAGATTTAACGATCGCCGAAATCAAAGAATATCTCAGCGCTCATCAAGTCCCTGTGCGAAGCATTTAAGCGAAGTGCGGCGCTCCGCGCCGCACTTCGTTACTGTTTTTAGAATTTTTTAGAATGTAACTTTGCTGGCGATCGGCATTCTCCAACCAGAGCCAAAGGCGCGACCAGTAATTTTTAAACCCGGGGCAGCTTGGCGACGTTTAAATTCAGCAATCTTGACCAGACGCACTACGCGATCGACCGTTGCTGGCTCATGTCCTGAGTTGATAATTTCCGCAGATGAGAGATGCTGATCAATTAATTTATGCAAAATATCATCGAGAATATCGTAGGGAGGCAGTGAATCTTGATCGAGTTGATCGGGCTTGAGTTCTGCACTAGGGGGCTTGGTGATGATATTCACAGGAATTACTTCTGTAACTCCTTGCTTAATTGCCAGTGGATAATTAGTGCGATTGAGCCATTCGCAAAGGTCAAATACTCGCGTTTTCGGCACATCTGCGATCGCCGCTAAGCCGCCATTCATATCACCATAAAGGGTGCAATAGCCCACTGACACTTCCGATTTATTACCCGTAGATAGCAATAAATGTCCAAACTTATTCGAGATCGCCATTAGCAAACTGCCGCGAATCCGTGATTGTAAATTCTCTTCCGTAACATCACTCGAACGATCTGCAAAGATATTCGCCAAACTGATATTAAAGGCTGACATCATTGGCTCAATCGGAATTGTTTCTGTGGCAATTCCTAGATTTTGGGCAAGGGCGATCGCATCGGTAATCGAATGATCGGAACTATAGGGAGAAGGCATCAACACACCCAATACATTCTCTTTGCCGATCGCTTCGGTGGCGATCGCCGCAACTAGTGCCGAGTCAATGCCACCACTTAAACCAATGACGACTTTACTAAAGCGACATTTCTGCACATAGTCGCGCACACCGAGAACTAGCGCCGCAAAGATTTCAGCATCATCACTTTCATAGCTGGAAAAATTTGGATTAGAAGCAACTTGATCAAAATCAATTACCAGCAAATCCTCCTCAAAACCCTTACCGCAAGCGATTAATTCCCCATCGCGATTAAACGCCATACTGCGACCATCAAAAATTAGATCATCATTTGCGCCGACCTGATTGGCGTAGAGCAACGGCAAATTATGGACGATCGCGCTATGACTGAGCATGGCTTGCCGCAACTTTTGCTTACCAACCGCATAGGGCGAAGCTGATAAATTAACCAGCAAATCGACTTCTTTTTGCGCTAACTCCGCCACAGGATCATCAACATAGTTACGTTTGCCCCAAAACTTCTCATCATTCCAAATATCCTCACAAATTGTCACCCCCACCCGCAGAGAAGATTGATCTTGAAGCTTTAATGTAAAAACTTGGCCGCCCTCACCCACCGCAAAGTAGCGATCCTCATCAAATACGTCATAGGTCGGCAACAATCGCTTCTGAAAAATCTGCCGCACCTCGCCGCCTTGCAACAAGGCCGCACTATTAAATAAAGGCTTGCCCCCCGATTGGCTGGCTTGGGGATTGAGGGAAACTGTCCCCACTAGCACTGCCACATCATGGGGGATTTTTTTAGCAAGATCAGCGATCGCTAAGTCCATATCGCGCACAAACTGATGATTCATCAATAAATCGCGAGGAGGATAGCCACAGATCGATAGCTCAGGGGTAAGGACTAACTGCACATCCTGCGTCGCCAGTTTTTGGACGGCAGACAATAGGCGATCGCCATTACCGACTAAATCACCCACGATCGGATTAAGTTGGGCGATCCCAAATTTCACAGATCCAGATTTTAGAGATCCAAATTTCGCAGAAGCAGAGGTCATGTTTGATCAACGCAAGAAACAAGCATGGAGCCACATCACAATCAAAACAATTGCGGTTTGCAGTGGGCTAGGAAAAGATGGCGCACCTGCCAAACGAGACAACACTACTTGGTTGGTTAAGGCAGCAAGTCCCACGCCCACCGTGATCCCCGACAGAGAAATCAGTAAAGCGCGTCCAAAGCGATTTTCTTTGCGAGTTAGTAAATAAACGCTGGCAATTAAACCAAACGATAACCAAGTTGTAGTTGCTGCTGGCACTAAAAAGCTGATTGTCCCAAGTCCTGCAAAGATCCCTAGGGAAATATAAATATCCTTTTGGCTAGGACTATCCAATAGTTTTGATAGCCAAGTTGGAGTACGCCGTTGCGTATTATTTTGCAAAGTCGCAGGAATCGCCGTGGATAGGCGTTCAGGATAACGAATGCGATCGGGTACAGCAATCTTGCCTTCTTTGCGGGCGCGTAATCGAGCCATAAGGATGGCATCGTAGGCAAGCTCGATCGCTTCTTGTTGAGACTCATCCCCCTCATATTCGCGCAATAGGCGATCGCGTGCATCACGCACTTCTTCAAAGGAGGCTTCGTCATTGACTCCTAGCTTTTCGTAGGGAGTTGGTTCGCTCATTTTTCCAACTTTAATTTTTAACTTTAATTGTGTGTAGAATACGCTATGGGATTTCTCGCTAAGAACAGCTTAGCAATTAATCAGAAAATAGTATGCAGTCTATGTCTAAACATAGTATAACGCCTGATTTAAAATCCTTATGTGAACTTTTAGATAGATATATAGCGTTTGGGACTGCTCCCGCGCCTTCGGCGGGGCAATAATCCCAAACCCTATATCAAACAGCGCCAACTAGCGATCGCTTAATGCCCCATTTTTTTCTTTGTAAGACCAAAAGAGCCTGATTATATTGCGAGTTGCATTGGTTGCTTTAGGGAAATTGAGATCAAACTCTGTCAATTCAGATTTAGGACAGTCATGTAGAGCTACTAAGTCATCCTTAGGGTGTGGTTTACCATAGGCAGAAATCCATAAAACTTTATGATGATCTCGCGAATCTTCATATTCAAATAGTGTGAATGCCATGTTTGCTTTTAATCCAGTCTCCTCTCGAAGTTCGCGGATCGCCGCTATAAATCTTGATTCACCTCGATTAGCCCTTCCACCTGGTAGCAGAATCCGCCCTGATGCGCTTTCCCCAAGAATGATGCCTTTCTCAGTCTCAACAATTGCTGTACCTCTAAGAAATGCCATGTTTAGATCGTGGAATTAGCTTTACAAAGCTAAATATATAACAAGACATCACAGGCGATCGCCATAGAATTCTGTAGACTGGCATCATGGACTCATGGCTTTCTGAAAAATCTTTTACCTATACATGGATCTATCCACATGGATTTAGACCTCATTGTTTCTAATGTTCTCAATCCGCCGATTCTGTTCTTTTTCTTGGGCATGATCGCGGTGTTGATTAAGTCGGATTTAGAAATTCCGCCGCCAATTCCGAAATTATTCTCACTATATTTACTCTTAGCGATCGGATTTAAGGGTGGTGTTGAGCTTGTCAAGAGTGGGATTAGTCAAGAAGTAGTACTAACTATGCTTGCCGCCATCCTCATGGCTTGCCTTGTCCCTGTCTATTCATTTTTTATCCTCAAGATTAAGCTCGATGCCTATAATGCCGCCGCGATCGCCGCAACCTATGGCTCAATTAGCGCTGTTACCTTTATCACCGCTAGTTCATTTTTGGGACAGCTAAATATTCCCTTTGATGGTTATATGGTCGCAGCTTTGGCGCTGATGGAATCCCCTGCAATCATTGTGGGATTGATCCTCGTAAGTCTATTTACCGCCGCCGAGAAAGCTGAAAAAGGCGAAGAACGAGAATTTGCATGGGGAGAAGTGCTGCGCGAAGCATTTCTGAATAGTTCTGTATTTTTGCTAGTCGGCAGTTTGATTATTGGTTGCCTCACAGGAGAACGCGGCTGGCACGTTTTGTCGCCCTTCACCCAAGATATGTTTTATGGCGTGTTGACCTTCTTCTTGATGGATATGGGACTAGTCGCCGCAAAACGAATTAAAGATTTACAAAAAACAGGATTTTTCTTAATTGCCTTTGCGATTTTAATGCCAATCTTAAATTCGGGTGTAGGCATTGCGATCGCCAAATTAATTTCGATGTCACAAGGAGATGCGCTGTTATTTGCGGTGCTATGCGCCAGTGCGTCCTATATCGCTGTACCTGCGGCGATGCGTCTAACTGTGCCAGAAGCAAATCCTAGCCTCTATGTTTCGACGGCTCTAGCTGTCACTTTCCCCTTCAATATTATTGTCGGGATTCCCTTATATATGTATGTGATTAATTTGTTTTGGGTGGTTTAGATTTTTAGTGGCGCGGCGAAGCCTTGTCACTAAAAACTGGTTTTCTAAGTTAACTTTACGTTAAGTAAAATAGAGGATTATCCAATTCATTAGTAAAAACAATCATAATTTCAGTTAATCGCATTACAGCTTACTTAGATTTTATGTATTACAGATAAATTTTCAAAAATCTTGCTTCGCAAGATTTTTGAAAATTTATCTAGGTTTTAAGAAAGCGCAACGCGCTGTAGTTGAAATTCATTATTTTTAGTCGAGATAAAACTATGCACGCGGTGAAAAGGATCGAAATTGTTTCTGATTCTGTTGAATCCCATAAAATCATCAATGTTTTAGAAGCTGTTGGGGTTTTAAACTATACAGTTATTCGCAATGTGATTGGGAAAGGAGTCAGTGGTACTAATTCAGGCGATCTCGATATGAGTATGCTTGAAAATGACTATGTAATTGCTTTCTTTTTGGCTGACAAAACTAAACTATTAGTTGAGAAGCTAAGACCAGTAATCAATAAATTTGGTGGCGCTTGTTATATTTCTGATGCCATCGATATTAACTTTGTGCAATCCGTTACCTCAATTTAAATTCTAATTAAATTCTAGTTAAATTCTAGTTAAATTCTGACAATTAATAATTATATGCAGTTTGAGCAGCTATGACTCCGTTACCAAAATATCGACCGAAACAACTATCATTGGGTCCACTAGAGTCAGAACTTCTCAATATTATTTGGGATAGTACAAGGATTAGTGCGACCGATATTCACGATCGCATTCTTGCTGATCCCGATCGCGAGTTAGCCTATGGCTCAGTAATGACCGTATTGCGCCGCCTTGAGCAGAAGGGTTGGGTTGCCTGTGACAAAGAGGGTCGAAATCTCTATTGGCAAACCCTAATTTCTCGCGAAGAGACTCAAGCATTGACAGCCTATAACCAACTTAATCGCTTCTTGGAAGTGGGTGATGCGGACATTGTGGCGGCTTTTGCCAATGATCTTGATCGTGCCAGTATGGACAAACTTGAAGCGATCGCCGCACGCCTCAAAAATATTCGCCAATCGAGAGAGCAGTCACAGGAAGGGTAGTCATGGCATTTTTCTCTATACATTCGGTAATGATCTTGGGATCGCTAGGGCTGGCATGGGGCTTACGTTATGGCTGGAAATCGAGCAATAGTGACTTATCTTGGCAATTATCTTGGCATTTATCTTGGCAAAAGCGTTGGCAGCAAGCATTGCTTTGCTTTGTCCTGCCGCCCTTGTTGGTGATTACCACAGCGATCGCCGTCCTATGGATGGGAGTTGAAGGACAAATGATCGGCTTAGAGGCAGGAAGACTTAGCTATGTAATCGCCCTCATGTTTTTGATTTACAGCATTTTTCGCAGTGGTCAGTTGGCTTGGCTTGGTTGGCAGTCATTACAAAAATTACAAAAATTAGTTGTCAAGGTTGAAACCTCAGATCGCTTAGAAAATCTACCCGCAGATTGCTCAGAATCTATGCAGTTGCTGGACATTCCGATGCTATTTGCGGCTCAAATTGGCTTTTGGCGATCGCGGCTTTTTGTAAGCCAAGGTTTGCTCGATAGTCTCGATGCTCAGCACCTTGAGGCGGTTTTATTACATGAACGCGCCCATGCCCATTATCGGGATACCTTTTGGTTTTTCTGGTTAGGTTGCTTACGCCAAATCATGCCTTGGCTGCCCCATACCCAAGCTCTATGGGAAGAATTATTGTTATTACGCGAACTACGCGCCGATCGCTGGGCGGCTCAGCAATTGGATGGTTTATTATTAGCGGAGTCATTGCTCGCCATGGTTAGTAGTAACATGCTGCCATCGGAAACCTTTGCGGCGGCTTTTGGTTCTACAAATACCAGCGATCGCTTAGAAGAACGCATTGAGTTTTTATTAGCTGATCCTGAACCATTACCACAATTTTCGTGGCGATCGCTATTGTGGTTTGGATTTGCACTATTACCGCTTGCAGTACTCCCATTGCATTCCTAAATATGAATCAACTGCCCAAGGATTCCAAGCTCCAGTTTGTTCGCATCGATCGCGGTATTAGTCAGTTTAATCATGACTATTACGCCGCCTTGGGCTTACCAATTATTAGTAGCCCTATTTATATTCGCCATGTGTATCTGAGCATTGCCAGAGTATTACATCCTGATATTTATGGATTTTCGCAGGAAGAAAAAGAAACAGCAACGCAGTTTTTAGCCAAGTTGGTCAACCCAGCCTATAACATCTTGATGAAGGATCGGGAACGTGAGGCCTATCAAGGGATTTTTAAATTATTGGCGAAACGGCTCATGCAAAAATCGCGAAATGTGCCAATTCATTCAACGATCGCCTGTGAGTTGATGTTTGCGCCCAATGATGGACTTTACGAGCGCTCAGTTTCGGCGATCGCTGAGAAGCAATATCAATCTATCCATAATATTTTGGAATATACGGCGCAGATCAGCGAGTTAAATCTCGTCTATATTCTTTATAAAGAAGGATATATCTATGGTGCGCCAAATATGCCGCCCGTATTAATGCCGATGTTTAAGTCTCAGGCTTCCAATTTCTTTGCGCCCGTCTATCCTTCCGCTACTCCCAATTTAGCAAATAATCAATATTCTCCATATTCAAATCTAGTTGTAAATCCAGTTGTCAGCAAGCAACAAATTGATCAGGATACAACGGTAATTCAGACGAAAATCAATCAGAATAAGGGTGAAGTGCATGATTTGCGTGGAGCGAAGGAGATTAGCGATCGCCTAAAAATCTGCGAAATATATATTAGTCAGAATGAATGGAAGATGGCTCTCAAGGAGTTACGCGAAATCTTACAAATAGATAAGGAAAATAGTAAATGTTTGGCGATGTTGGGGGTGGTTTACAAAAATATTAATCAACCGCAAATGGCAAAGATCAGTTTTCAGCGATCGCTGCAACTTAATCCTCAGGAGCCTTTAGCGCTGAAACATATTAAAGATCTTAGTAATCCTAACCCTAAAACCGAACCTAAACCTAAGCCAGTAGCTACTCAAAAGAAACCGCTTCCGCCGCCACAGAAACGCGGTTGGTTATCCAATCTGTTGGGATGGACTTCCAACAATGATGCCAATAAATAAAGGCGGCGCGATGCGCCGCTTTTATTTATAATTTGCCGATCGCGTATTCAATCAGATTGAGTAACGATTTACTCATTTGCTCAAAGCCTTGACGCTTCAAAGCTGAAATCGCGATCGCATCGGGATATTGCTCTAGGATTTTTTCGGGTTCAGGTACTGCATCAATTTTATTGAATACTAATAAAATTGGTCCCACGGCGATCGGCATATCTTTAAGAATTTTATCTACCGACTTAAGTTGACCTTCCCATGCAGAATGGGAGGCATC
>DCSN01000150.1:8128-15685 GCA_002325645.1 Pseudanabaena sp. UBA1465 | reverse complement strand
GATTTTGGAAGTTCGTGAATGAAGCCCACCGTATCGGTAAGTAGAACTGTGTGCAGTTGGTCATCTTCACCTGTCAGCGTCAGGCGGCGCGTGGTCGGATCGAGGGTTGCAAATAATTTATCAGCAGCATAGACATCGGCTTTGGTCATCGCATTGAGTAACGTCGATTTACCCGCATTGGTATAACCCACGATCGCCACCGTGGGAACTTCTTGATCAACCCGTTTTTGACGAATCCGCGACCGCTGGGCTTGCAAATGATTAACCTGTTGCTGAAGGAAGGTAATCCGCTTTTGGATGACGCGGCGATCGGTTTCTAGTTTGGTTTCTCCAGGTCCGCGAGTACCGATCCCGCCACCGAGTCTTGATAGAGCCTGTCCATGTCCTGCTAGTCGCGGTAAACGGTATTCCAATTGCGCTAACTCAACCTGTAATTTCCCTTCCGATGATTGGGCGCGTTGGGCAAATATATCAAGAATTACTTCGGTGCGATCGCTGACCCGCAAGCCAATCATTCGTTCAATATTGCGCGTTTGGGAAGCCGTAAGTTCGCGATCGAAAACCACCAGATTTGCGCCTTTAGTTTGAGCAGCGATCGCTAGTTCTAAAACCTTACCTTCACCGAGAACCGTCTGAGGATGCGGACGTTCGCGCTTTTGCCAGAGAGCATCTAAGACTTTGCCGCCAGCGCTTTCCACTAAATGACCAAGTTCGATCATCGCAAAGGGCATCGAATCAGATTTTTCTTTCTGCCCCATTAAACCAACCAGCATCACCCGATCTTGATTATCGTCTGTGGCGCGTCCTGCAAAATTGCGGCTAAATTCTTCTTCTAGCCCTTCAACTAATTCTAAAAAATCCTGTTTAGAGAGAGCCTCTAAATTCATCGGCTTGGATACGCGCCAAACATCCTGTTGTTCGGGCAGTTCGGTATCGGATGCTGGTAATAAATGCGCGAGATAGGCTTGCTCAGCATAGCCTTTAAGATTTACAGGCAAAATTACCAACGCATCCAAGCGCTGCATTAACATCGCGGTTAAGTCGGTGGGGTTTGGCGGCAAAGTGTCGGGGGTTGCACAAATACAGCGCAGACCACTGAGGCGATCGCTGCCATAGCGCGGTAATTCTAGGGGAGGAATCTTAGTTTGATTGGGCGTACCGATCGCGACGCGAATCACCTGCCCACGCCGATTGATATAAACACAAATGGCATCCTTTAGCTCAGCACTAATTGCGGCAAGGCGTTGAGCTAGTTCGGGTGTGGTGAGGCTATCTTGGGGCAATCGCGATCGATAAAGCCGATCCAATTGCTTTAATTGATGCGCCTTCAGTCCTTGAGTTTTTCCGTAAATAGTTTCGATATGCGTTACTCGTTATAGGTTTAGTTGATCATTAAAAGTTGCTAAGACCCTCACCCCTAGCCCCTCTCCCAAAAAGCGAGAGGGGAACAGAAAAATCTTCTTCCCCCCTTCTCCCGTTCTGGGAGAAGGGGTTGGGGGATGAGGGCGATTTGAATTTTGCGTAAGTCCTAATCATCATTATACGGGTTGATCTTTTGCTATTTCTTAGCTTTCTTTTTGCCTTTATTAGCATTCAATATTTCTGACTGCGCGATTTCGGCATCGAGAATGGTTTGCCCTGTCGCGGCTAAAAAGACATCATCAAGGCTGGGGCGTGACTGGGACAGACTAAAGACTTCGATATCAACGGCCGCTAACATATTTTGAATTTCGCTAATCGCATTTGCCTCTGGAGTCACAAATAAGTTCACCGCATTACCCTGTGCGGCATTGATCGTAATGCTCTGGACGATGGGTAACTGTTGCAAAATCTTTTGCGCCTGTTCAGCTTCATGGCGCTCCGCAAATTCGCGAATCCTGATCGTGATCCGATCGCCGCCGACTTTAGTTTTTAATTCGCTAGTTGTACCCTCAGCAATAATTTTACCCCGATCAATAATTGCCACGCGATCGGCAAGGGCATCAATTTCTTCTAGATAATGGCTACTGATTAACACCGTCACGCCCGATGCTCTCAGCTTGCGTAAAAATTCCCAAATCGCAATCCGACTTTGAATGTCTAGCCCCACCGTTGGCTCATCGAGAATTAATACCGATGGCTGATGCAGTAGCCCTGCGGCTAAATCGAGACGCTTTTTTAAGCCTCCTGAGTATGTACCTGAAAGCTGATCGGCATAGGCTTCTAGTTGCAGCAAGTCTAATACTTGAGCAATGCGATCGCTAATTTCCTTTTTAGGAATATGGTACAAAGCCGCCTGAAATCGTAATAATTCGCGCCCCGTTAAAACTTTATCTAAGGCAACTTCCTGCGCCACATAACCTAAGCGATCGCGAATTGCCCTTGGTTCAGTTGCCCCAGCCACTTCAATGATTCCTGAATCTGGCGTAGTTAAAGTACATAAACAACGCATAGTTGTGGTCTTACCTGCGCCATTTGGGCCCAATAGCCCATAGATTTGACCCTGCGGAACATTTAGAGAAATTCCATCTACGGCAATAGTTTCGCCATAAGTTTTCCTGAGATTTTCGATTCGTACTGCCGATTGCATGAATGTATCTAATTATTACGTTCGCTCTAGTATTTTACCTTAGTCTCAAAAAAGGCGATCGCTATATAGCGATCGCCTTTTTTGAGACTTGATCTAGCAAAACCAAAATAAAGGCGGTGCTTCGCACCGCCTTTATTTTAGAGATCAGCATTAATCGTTGTTAATTCAGTTATTGACTCTGCTTCCCAACGACTAAGAATGATCGCATTGACACTGTTACCAATAATATTCACTACGGTTTTTAAACCATCGGTCAGCCGATCAATCCCTGCAACTAAGGCGATCGCTTCTAACGGGAGTCCCGATGCTGAAAGTACGGTTGCCATCGTAATCAACGCCGCCCCTGGAACTCCTGGAGTACTAAAGGAAACTAGCAAACTACTCAAAGCGATCGCCATTAACAAAGAAGGCGTTAAGGGAACCTGATAAATTTGCACCACAAATAAAGCATTAAAGCCCTGCAAAATTGCGGCCCCATCACGTTTTAGCGCAGTCCCTAAAGGAATTGCAAAACTAGCAATCTCTTCGCGTAATCCATAGTTCTCTTGAATATTTTGCAATACCACAGGTAAAGCCGCATTAGAACTAGCCGTCCCAAAGGCAAGCGCGATCGCCTCTGACAAACTTCTCAAAAATCGGATCGGGTCAGCTTTGAGAATGAATAGAACTAGCATATCTAGGCAAAGCATAATCGTTGAAGAAATCACCAATCCCAAAACGTAAAGGAATAACTTAGCAACGAGTTCCAATCCTTGGGTGGCGATCGTGGAACTCATCAAGGCAAACACACCTAGAGGCGCAGCATAGAGAATTACAGATAGGGTTTTCTCGCTAATGTGATAGACGCTTTCAATGAAAGCCACAAAGGGTTTCGCCTTCTCCGCCGCCAATTGTACGCCAATTCCTAATAGAACCGCCGAAAAAATGATTTGTAATAAATTCCCATTACTAAGAGCTTCTAAGGGATTAACGGGAATTAGACTAACTAACCAAGCAATCAGAGAAGGTGCTTCCGTAATTTTGATTGTTTCAGATATTGTAAAATCTTTGATCCCACCGCCTGGTTGCAAAAAATAAGCCGTTCCCATGCCCACACCCAAAGCGATCGCGCTAGTAACCACATAACTAGTCATTAACTTGGCGGTATACCTGCCCACCTGCCCAGCCCCTTGAATCCGCGTTAAGCCCATAATTAGCGAAGAGAAGACGATGGGAACTACCACAAATTGAATTAATCTTAAAAAAGATTCACCAACTGGCACTAGGATATTTTGATTAATTAAGTCGATATTGTTGGGGAAAGTTGTATTTAATAAGGTTCCAAATATAACGCCAAAACCGAGGGAAACTAAGATAAATGTAGATAGATTCATATTCTAATTTGCGGTACAGCCTATTGAGATTTTGGGTGTTACAGATAAATTTTGAAAAAGCTTACTCCGCAAGCTTTTTCAAAATTTATCTGGTTTTTAAGAAAGCGCAAAGCGCTGTCATGATCAAAGCGGGAATCAAACAAAGCATTAAATCTAAAGCAGGTAGGTATAGGTAATAGTGACTCTAAAATCAAATTAAGCTCAAATTAACTTAACCATAAATCAAAGAAAGTCCAGTACGAACGGCGATCGCATTACCTTATCTAGGTTTATTATGGCGGTTGCTATATAATCAATGCTGCTAGGTTTCTCCCTCTTAAAAATATTTAAATACAAAAAAGATGCTATGGCGGATCGTTATGTTCGCGTAAAAACTGCCCAAGGACAGGTTTATTACGGGTTGTTAGAGCTAAATCAAGCCGTAAAGGTACTTAGTAAAGCACCTTGGCTAGGAGGGGAGCCAAATGGTGAATTACTTGCCCCAGATACCTATAAACTTTTGTATCCTTGTGAGCCAAGTAAAATTGTGGCGGTTGGCAAAAACTATTCCGCCCATGCTGCCGAAATGGGCGGTGAGGTTCCTAAGGAGCCAATTATATTTTTGAAGCCAACCACAACCCTAATTTCTCCTGACGACAAAATTGCCTTGCCACCGCAATCTAAACGGGTGGAATACGAAGGAGAACTTGCCTTGGTGATTGGCGAACTTTGTTTTAACTTAACCCCAAATCAGGCGATCGCCGCAATTTGGGGTTATACGATCGCTAATGACGTTACTGCTAGGGATATTCAGCGCAGCGATAGTCAATGGACACGCGGTAAAGGCTTTGATACATTTTGCCCCTTGGGTCCTTGGATTGTCCGTGAAATTAATCCGTCAGCAATGTTACAAACCTTCGTCAATGATGGCAAAAAACCTCTGCAATCTGCGGTGATCGATGAAATGGTGTTTTCACCAGATTATATAGTCTCTTATATTAGTCAAATCATGACCTTATTACCAGGTGACATTGTTATTACTGGCACACCTGAAGGTGTCGGGCCCATGCAAGAAGGCGATCGCGTATGTATCGAAATCGAAGGTATCGGTAAGCTGCAAAACACCGTGATTTTACGAGAACCTTTGCCCATTGATGAAGAGCTTGAGGAAAGTGAAATTGATTAAAATTAAGAGGGGGTGTTTGTCACTCTCTCTTAATTTTTGAAGAAAATTTTTGATAATATTTTAGGAAACATTTTTGTTAAAACCTATGTCTTTAACATATGGTCATACCTAGATGAGACTTAAAGTTAAACGATAATTTTCAAGATAATCTCCGAAGCAAAAATGCTACCAGAGAGACCAAAACAAACGCGAAGACAATGGGGGCATTTACGTTTCACTGCTTTTCACTAACCTTACACACCTGCTAATCCTATGAAATCTCAACAATTATTCACACTTGCGATCGCCATCAGTCTACCCCTAGCGATCGCCCTGCCCAGTGTTGCCCAAATTATCCCTGTGGAAACTAAACCTAGCTCCACGCCCCCTAGCACGACCCTCCCATCGGATAAACCCAACGATAAAGCGTCAAATCCTACGGACAACAAAAATGCGCGTTTTAGCTGCCAAATGCGCGATGGACAATACATCGTCGTCTATCAACCCAAGAGCCAACCCCAAAAATATTTCCCTTGGGCTGCCCCCAGCACGATGGGTGATGGCTGGTCGCCTGAACGTCGTTGCAATGAAATCAGCCGCCGTCTAGAGCTATATCGCCCCGATGGTTTAGTAGAAATGCGAACCAGCACCGAAAATGGCTACAACACCATTTGTGCAACTACTGATAAAAATTCTGCCTGTCGGATTGTATTGACAGTTCCCAATGGTCAAGACCCGATCGCCACTCGCGATAAGGTCTTTGGAAATCTCACCACTGCCGATAGTGGTCAAGCAACCACGGCTGTAAATACTTATCAAGGTAACGGACGCGATCGCACTTTAAACAGCATCACTGGCAACCTCGGTTTAGGTGGTATTGATCTCTCTAGCATCAATGGTGTCCTCGGCTCAGTCCTATCCACCAATCGTCCTACCCCTACATCTAATATTCGTGGTGGCAATCTGTACTTGAAGCCCTATCTCGATCCTAGTGATGGCGGCACTGGAGCCAGCTTGGGAACTAGTAATTTCACGGGCGGTCGAAGACTCAATCCTGATAATTTCCGTTAAATAAAAAAGGGTCGCTTAGCGACCCTTTTTTATTTCTTACGCTTCGTTCAACGCAGCGATACCAGGGAGAATTTTGCCTTCGAGCAATTCTAAGCTTGCACCACCACCAGTGGAGATGTGGCTCATCTTGTCAGCAACACCAACCTTCTCAACTGCGGCTACGGAGTCACCACCGCCGATAATCGTGATAGCCCCTTTGCCAGTCAAGTCTGCGAGGGTATGGGCGATCGCCTCAGTACCAATGGCAAACTTATCAAATTCAAATACACCCATAGGACCATTCCAAATCGCGGACTTACAATCTGCAAGCGCATCTTGGAATACCTTGATGGAATCAGGACCAATATCCAAGCCCATCCAACCATCAGGAATATTTTCAATGCTGACGGTTTGCGAGTTAGCGTCAGGCTTGAAGTTATCCGCAACGACAACATCGGTAGGTAGCAAGAACTTCACACCACGCTCTGCGGCTTTTTTCTCAAGCGCACGCGCTAAGTCTAGCTTATCTTCTTCAACAAGAGAATTACCAACACTCAAGCCGCGAGCCTTATAGAAAGTGAAGATCATGCCGCCGCCGAGCAGTAACACATCAACCTTATCAAGCAGGGTTTCGATCACACCGATCTTGCTGGAAACTTTGGAACCACCAACGATCGCCGCCAGAGGACGCTGAGGATTGTCGATCGCGCCACTGAGATATTGCAATTCCTTGTCGAGCAAGAAACCAGCAACCGAAGTAGTGATGAACTTGGTTACGCCTTCAGTCGAAGCATGGGCGCGGTGAGCCGTACCGAAAGCATCATTTACATAAATATCAGCCAAGGATGCTAATTTTTTCGCAAATTCAGGATCGTTCTTTTCTTCTTCAGGATAGAAACGAACATTTTCTAGCAAAGAGACATCGCCATTATTAAGCGCATTGACTTGAGCAGCCACTGCATCGCCGATACAATCATCGGTCTTAATTACAGTCTGACCAAGCAATTCAGATAAACGTACAGCAACAGGATTGAGGCGAAGGCTTTCGGTAACGCCTTTAGGTCTACCGAAGTGGCTGGTGAGAATTACACGAGCGCCAGCTTCAGTTAAGTATTTAATGGTTGGCAAAGCTGCGCGAATACGAGTATCGTCAGTGATTTTGCCTGTTTCATCTTGAGGAACGTTGAAATCGACTCTGACTAATACCTTTTTGCCTGCCAAGTCAGCAGCAGTCAAGCTTGCTAGATTCTTTTTTGCCATAAAATTTTAAGTTGTTAGTATTTAAATTTGCTTTTTTACAAAGTCTTAATAATTTTACACAAAATATGTCCCCATCCAAACATCAGTAAGTATTTTTACTTACTGATGTTTATAGCGATCGCCATTCTCGTTACCACATAAAACCCGAACAGTGAGAGGCG
>DCSN01000150.1:0-8079 GCA_002325645.1 Pseudanabaena sp. UBA1465 | reverse complement strand
CGCCTCTCACTGTTCGGGTTTTAATTTGTCTTACTCCCTTCCCAGCATCAAAATAGACATTCAAATCCAAGAATTAGCGTTGCGGCGCTTCGCGCCGCAACGTCCAATCTTTCACTGGGAAGGGAGTCATACAGGTGACTGCGACTGTAATAACCAGTAAACATACTGATTTTTGGGATGCATAAAGTAGTATAGTCACAGCCCACTGGTTCGGCGTATTAATTAAAGTCTTTTTTATTTAGAGTTTGCAAATTTATGAGATCTTTTAAGGATAAAAACTCTTCACAGTCTAACAAATCTGTGAATCCGATCGCTCTAAATTTGCAAACCCGTCCTTTTGCGCCCATCCAGTTAGATGATGAAGCGCAAGTTGACCAAACATCTCAGGATCAGTCAGTTCAAGAGAAATACAGCCCATCACACAGCTTGCTGGAAAGATTGCAGGAAAGATTGCTTTCTAATCCTCCGTCTGAAGAGATCGCGCCAGTCCAAAGAAAATTTCATCATCGTTTACAGTCATCAAGAATGGCGATTCAAGCCAAGCTTAGTATTGGTGAGCCGAATGACAAATATGAGCAGGAGGCTGATGCAACTGCGGCAAAAGTAGTGCAGCAAATTAACGCGCCACAGAATCAATCTGTGCAACGTCAAGGGGAAATGGAGGAGTCTGATGATGAGTTGCAGATGAAACCAATCTCGACAATTCAACGCGATGAGTCGATGGAAGAAGATGAATTGCAGATGAAGTCTTTGGTGCAGAGACGGGAAAATATCGGCGGCGGCGAAGCATCAACAGATTTAGAGTCATCAATTCAAAGTGCGCGGGGTGGTGGACAGTCGCTAGATGCTGGTCTGCAACAGTCGATGGGGCAGTCCATGGGGGCAGATTTTAGTCGCGTGAAAGTCCATACCGATGCCCAGTCTGACCAGTTAAACCAATCGATTCAGGCGAAAGCGTTTACCACCGGGCAGGATGTCTTCTTTCGGCAGGGGGCATATGAGCCGAGTAGTCGAGGGGGACAGGAGTTGATTGCCCATGAGTTGACCCATGTGGTGCAGCAGAATGGTAAACAAGTCATTCAACGAACTCAGGGCGACGAAAAGTATTTCGCGACAAAGAAGGTTGTGGATACGTACAAAAACGAAGGTAAGGATTCGCACACGGCACTTTCGCTTATTATCGAGTGGCGACACCTGATAAGACTGGCGGGGCCAGACGGAGAAGCTCATGCAAGGACGCAAGCTGCAGGTAACGGCTGGAGCGACAAGGATTTCTCAAAGCACGTATTAACGCCAAAGATCACGCAAGATGAATCCGAGGACAAGGACTTAGCAGTGGGGGTAAAAGCGGTAAAAGAGGAGAAAAAAGAAAAGTATGAAGTAAAAGGAGGCAGCTCGTTAACTCAGGGAGGTAAGCCATTTGATACAAGTAAATGCCAAACCAACGGCAGTGGAGCCAATTTTGCTATTTTTGTCATGGACAAGAAAGGAAAGATCTATGCCGCTTCCCACAAACTAGGAGTGTTTCACCATTCGAGCTTCTTAGCAGGCCAAGAGGTTGCATCTGCGGGCGAGATGAAGGTGACTAATGGAAAGCTAGATGTAATCACCAATAAGAGTGGGCATTATGAACCCACCAGAAGACACTTGTATTTCGCTCTAAAGGAGCTGGAGACACGAGGAGTAGCGTTGGGTGGAGTAGATGTGAGAGTCTTTAATCAAGAAACCAAAAAGCTTGAAAAATACGAAAAAGATACACAAGATGCCCAGAGCTTTCTGAAGAATCATGAAAAGAGCGTTGAGAAGACCAATCGAAACAAGAAGAGAGAGTTAGAGGAGGAAGAGGAGAAAAAACGGGAGGAAATGAGCCCGAAAAAATATTTTGCGACCAAGGGGATGGAAAAGGAAAACTCCCAAGAGTCGCATCATTCTAGGCACCTAGAAAATCTGGTAAAGGACTGTTTATCAATGATCTTAGAGGATGAAGAACAGGGAAAAGAAAATCCTCAAGAAAGAGCTTGGAAGTATGTTGAAGAGAAGAACTGGACCAGAAAAGATTTCCAGAATTATGTCCAGAATTCTGTAATAACCAAAAAGGGTGTTAAGAGCAGAAAAAGGCTGCGTGTGAAATATCTGAAGGGAGCAGAGAAAAATAAGTACGAGGTTAAAGGAGGAAACCCTCTCAAACAAGGAGAGACGGAGGAGATATTCGATACATCGAAGAGCAAAACTGTCTTCAGTGGAGCGGGGTATGCGATCTTTGTCATGACGAGTCGTGGAAAGATCTATGCTGCTCACCACAAAGAAGGATTGTTCCACCATTCGAGCTTCTTAGCAGGCCAAGATGTCGCATCTGCGGGCGAGATGAAAGTAATTAATGGATCGCTAAAAGAGATCACCAATAAGAGTGGACATTATTTGCCAACAAAACGGCACCTGTATTTTGCCCTACAGGAACTGAAGACACGCAACGTTAAATTGCAGGGCGTAAAAGTGTTTCTTCTGAATAAAGATAAGATGTTCAATAAACAGAAACTTTCCGGTGATGCATTGGATTATCTAGAAAGGCATAAGGAGCCTGTAGAGCACACAAACCGAGTTAAGGAAAGAGAGGAGGCTAAGTCGCAGAAAGAGGAGGCTAAGTCGCAGAAAGAGAAAGAAGAGAAGTCAAAGAAATGGGAGAAATTTCACAACAATTTGGACAAAGAGAAAGCGAAGACCGCTAGAAAAGAGCTCATCAAGAACAAGCAAAAGAACGCGGCAGAAATTGTGGATGAAAACAGAAAAGCGCACATGAAGATGCTGATGGAACAGGTTTGTCCAGGCGAGGAGGCGAGGACAAAGCGGTTAAAAGAGTTCGGACTCACCTTCACCCCATCCCAGAACGATTGGGAAACATGGCGAGCGCCGTGGGGAGACGACAGAACACATTTCGTAACTGCTGAGGAGAGATTGCAAATTTTGAAAGGGGAAGTTACACTCGCAACGCTCCAATCTAGATGGGGCACCCCTCCCCCTCCACAGTCCTACGATCCCGACCTGCAATTTTAGAGGCTGTTTTAAAAGGGTCGGGCTGAGTCCAAAAGGCTACTTGAGCCAGTCCGTAGAAAGCCTAAAACACCCGTTGCACCGTAGTACCGTTTAGGTGGTTGAGGTCACCAAATCGCCTCCAGAAGACTTTTAAAACAGCCTCTTAGATTGCGTATATTTGTTCTTCACTGAATACATTTAAGCCATACTACTAGTATCAAAGTGCTTGAGTTCTATCAATGCTGGGGAGTGACCTATGGCTTTGCGATCACAGACGGACAAAAAAACTACTCAAAACTCCGCCTCAGCGCCCGTCCAGACCTCGTTGCGAACGCGTCCCTTTGCACCTCAAGTCGAGACGACTTCTGAGTCAGCCCACGACCTGCAAGCTCAGTGAGATCGCGATCGCGTAGGTTAGGGTGAAGAATGAAACCCAACAGGCGTTATGTGCAATGTGATTAACTGTTGGGTTTCGCTGACGCTCCACCCAATCTACTTTTTATAATTTCGCATTTTCAAAATTGGCAATAGGCGATCGCCAGCAAAACCTACCGACACTGAATAACATTTGCCACGAACAAAGTTCTCAAACTATAATAAATTAAGATATATCTTGCATCTTCGCAGGTGCATTGCAGACAACTATGGAATCTATTGCGATCGCTAGTCCCTTAGAGACTTTTCTTCAGAAAGCCAACATTGAAACCTCACCTGCTTGGGAATTTATCCACGGACAAGCTCAGCAGAAAACGATGCCAACGCTGTTTCATTCGCGTCTACAGCGCAACCTAGTTAACACGATCAACAGTCAAACCCAAGAATACGAAGCCATTCAAGAACTGCGCTGCATCGTGCCACCATTCTCACCCGTACCAGACATTACCGTGGTTGAAAGCGAGCGGCTTTCTCAAGTCGATAGTCCACTGCAAGGAGCACCAGACTGGTTGATTGAAATTCGCTCCCCTGACCAAAACACATTAGAACTACAAAATAAAATCCTGCACTGCTTGATCAACGGGACTCAACTCGCTTGGTTAATCGATATTCAGCGACAGCAAATCTGGGTTTGGGAACACTCAGAACTGCCACTAATCTATTCTGGAACCGATAGACTCCCAACCCTTGGAAATATCTCAGACCTCACTGTAGAAATGGTCATCGCCATGACCCATCAGCGGTGATGCTAGAGAAATACTTTCTGTAATTTCTCGTTTTTAAAATTGGCAACAGGCGATCGCCCTTCTAGTTGCTTGTTTTGGATGAGGCGATCGCCTACTCAAATAACCCCACCCACCCTACATTCAGGACAATGATAATGGTCTTGTTTTGTATCAAAAACTGTATAGCAATCAATCGACCCATTTGCGATCGGCTCGACAGCATAAGCCATCTATATTGCGATAAGACTCTATCCTATCCAATAGACAATCATCTTTATAAATTGGCACTTTGCGCTGTAAGTAGATGAACAAAGTTGAAGCCTCTCACAACTCATATGGGCTTGTCCAAAGAAGTATATTATGCAAATATGACTTAGATTAAAAAGTAAGTCTTTTACTCATTTAGGATTGGCAAGGCAAATAAATATGAAGAGTTCTCATGACACAAAAACTAGCCAATCTGTGACCTCTGCCAAGACTACTACTCTAAATCTGCAAACTAGACCCTTTGCCCCACCTCAGTCAGATTCATCTCAGGATAATGAAATTACTGATATTGCTTCGACTGAGACTAAAGATACTTCATCAAAGAATATATTGCAGAGACTAATCTCTACGACTACTATAGCCTTGGAAATATACATGAATCTATGGGCTTATTAGAGGATGCGCTAGAAGATTATGAAGAAGTCATAAAAATTAATCCTCAATTCGGCATGGCTTACTTGAATAAAGCGAAAATACTGAAACAAATAAACCGTGTTGAAGAATCTACATTTTACTTTGAAAATGCTCAACAGCTACTATCTGCTAATACGCTCCTTTCCCAAATAGAACCAATCTAACTGTTTCAATGAGAATTTCTAGATCAAAATTGAGAGACCAACGGTCTATATAAAAGAGATCTAATTTTGCGACATCATCGATGGTATCTAAATCCGATCGCCCTGAAATCTGCCATAACCCCGTAATTCCAGGCATTACTAAATGGCGTGTATGATGCCAACTCGAAAATCTTGCCACATCGCGAATCGGTAAAGGGCGAGGTCCCACAAGGCTCATTTGTCCGAGCAGTACGTTAAATAATTGGGGCAACTCATCAAGGCTAGTGCAGCGTAGGAAATGACCAATGGGAATTATGCGCGGATCGCGTTCAATTTTGAACATGACACCATCGGAACTTTTATTCAGATGTTCTAATTCAGATTGGCGGCGATCAGCATCCATAAACATGCTGCGAAATTTCCACATACGGAAAGAATGCCCTTGTAAACCAATGCGCTCTTGGGTATAAAACACACTCCCTTTAGAACTGGTTTTAATGGCGATCGCGATCGCCACAAATAAAGGTGACAGCACAATCAATCCGATCAGCGCCGCCATAAAATCAAAACAACGCTTAAATATATATTCCCAATTTGCGAGTAAAGATGACTCAATCCGAATCATGGGCATTGATGCGAAAATCTCAGGTGTGCCGCGCCGATGTAAAAGCATTAAGCTCGATGGAACTAGCCTTAATCCAATGCCTGCATTACGAAGTTGCCAATATAAATGGGAAGCAAGTTGCGTTTCGGGTAAACCTTCGGCAATGACTTCCTTTGCCCCAGAATCAATAATTGCTTGGATGGAGTAAGAGGAATTAGCCAATGATGAGGCGAGTACCCCAACAACCTGATAGCCTGTCCGTTTTTCGATGATCGTCGCCAAATAGGAGAGGCGATCGCTGGGGGCAATGATAAAAACAGGCGTATGGGGTCTGGCGATCGGAAACTGCTCAAATAACAAAGTTAATAGCAACCGCAATCCGATGATCATCACCACACTACCAAGCCATGCGGGTAAAAAAAGCGATCGCGGCGCATCAACCTTAGGATCGTAAAAGTAACAAACCACCAACGACGACAGATAAACGCTACTAATAAACTGAGCCTGTTGGACATAGTTTCGCCACTGGGACTCACTGCGATAAAAATTGTGATAGGTAAAACCCGTGATAATTACCGCCGCAAAGCCCCAAAATAAACCTGTTAATCCCGCAAATTCTCCCCAATTAAGTTCTGGCGGTAAGGGCGAAAAAACTTGATTAAAATTTAGCGAGACTTTCCAAGCTACCCCTAGCCCAAAAATATCACTAAATATCAGCAATAGCGTTCGTAACCAGTTAAATTCAAACATATTCCATTGTTGAAAACATTGTTGGAAATGTTTGCCTGCCCGAAGGTCACGCTTTGCAGAACGCTTTTCGGTTGGTTGGCGATCGCTACTCACTCTCATAATCCTCTTGCTCTTACCCTGATTTTGCATTGCAAAAGACAATTCGTTAATACCTATTGATTATCTTGCCCAAATTTGATTAGGTTATAGCCTCAAACAGAATTACAGCGCAAAGCGCTGCGATTCTCTTTACAGAGAAAAATTAAAAAGCGTGGCAAAGCCACGCTTTTTAATTTTTCTCTGGGTTTTAATTCCGCGCAAAGCGCTTTATAGCCTATTGAGGCTTTGAGTAGTACAGAAATATTTTTAAAAGCGGCGCGAAGCGCCGCTTTTAAAAATATTTCTGGGTTTTAATTCAGCGCTTTGCGCTGTAAGCAAAATTTGTATGGTTATAGATTGCCGAAGAAGACTTTAAGGTTGTATTATAGTTTGCTGGACTGAAAAAATAGGAGACTAGTATCATGAGTCGCGTATGCCAACTAACAGGCAAAAAAGCTAATAATGCCGTATCGATTTCTTTCTCACACAAGCGCCACAAACACTTACAACACGTAAACTTACAAGACAAAAGAGTTTGGTGGGAAGAGGGAAAACGCTTCGTAAAATTACAAATTTCTACCAAAGCCATTAAGACTTTACAAAAGAAAGGTTTGGCTGCATTCGCTAAGGAAGCTGGGCTTGACCTTCGCAAATTCTAATAGTTATAAAGGGGTGCAAGAAAGCACCCCTTTATTTTTGGGGTTTTTGGGAGATTTTATGAATATTGGCATCGTTGGACTGGGGTTAATCGGTGGCTCCTTAGGCTTAGATCTGCTCACTACAACGCAAGATCACAATCAAGATCAAAATCAGGGGCAAGAGCGCAATTATGTATGGGGTATCAGCCGCAACCCTGAAACCTGTAAACAGGCTGAAGCGATCGCCGCCGTAAATATCGCCAGTACAAGTATTAAAGACATTCCCGATCGCCTTCTTGACCAAACCGATATCGTCGTTATCTGCACACCGATCGCCACAATTTTACCAACGATCGCCGCCCTTGCCCCTCAGTTAAAAGCCAACGTTATTTTTACGGATGTGGGGTCAGTCAAAACCGCGATCGTGGAGCCTGCATCCCAAATTTGTCAGAAATTTAACCAGCGATTTATCGGTAGTCATCCGATGGCTGGCACTGCATTTCAAGGGATTCTAGCTGCCGAAAAAAATTTATTTCAAGATCGTCCCTGTGTAATTACTTCTAGCGATGATCTTGAAGCCGTCGAGAAAGTGCGATCGCTCTGGCAATCGGTGGGAATGAAGATCTATGAATGTAGTCCTGAAGAACACGATCGCGCTGTTGCGATGATTAGCCATGCTCCTGTGATGATTAGCGCCAGTCTGATTGCATCTTGCCAGAAACAAAGCGATCATTATGTTTTGCAATTAGCGCAAAATTTAGCGAGTTCAGGTTTTCGTGATACTAGTCGCGTGGGCGGCGGCAATCCTGAACTGGGTCGGCTGATGGCGGAATATAACCAAGAGGCAGTACTGCGATCGCTCTATACCTATCAAGAATCTTTGCAGGAAGTCATCGATTTAATTGAGTCCAAGCAATGGGACAATCTCGAAATATTTTTAGCCAACACTCAGCGCGATCGCCCACTTTATGTAGAGTGAACTACCAGACGCTGAC
>DCSN01000121.1:17113-39916 GCA_002325645.1 Pseudanabaena sp. UBA1465 | reverse complement strand
TAGTTCCTGTTGCAACTGGGATAGATCGGGAAGCATATCAATATTTTTGGGGCCGCCTGTATTGTAGGGCAATTGTTCAGGGGCAAAGGCTTCGAGAATGAAAACACCATTCGGTTTTAAGCCCTGCATCGCTTGATGATGTACTTTAGCCCGCAATTCTGGCGGCAGGTGGCAAAAGATCGAAACAATTCCATCCCATGTTTGCGATTCAATTACAAAGTCAGCAAGATCGGCATGAATTGTGCAAATTTCCACCTGTTTTTCTTGGGCAAGTTTTTGAGTTTTGGCGAGTCCCACGCTCGAACCATCGACAGCGACCACCTCATAGCCCAAAGATGCCAAATGAGTGCCATTGCGCCCTTCGCCATCGGCTAAACAGAGAACTTTGCCTTGGGGAATTTGAGAAGCAACTGAAGCTAAAAAATCATTGGGTGCAGTCCCATAGATGTATTCTGAAGAGCTAAAGCGTTCATCCCACATAATTATTTGACCTTAGAAAAATTCGTTGCTTTAGTTGTTCTAAATTTAATGATATTATATCGCCATTTGTGGCGGCGATCGCTTTGATGTCCTCTATGAGCGCGATCGCCAATGGCACGCCAAGCTGTAATTCTTCGAGAATATCGCGATGTTCAAAAACAGCTTCGGGAGTTCCTTCTAGAATTAGTTGTCCTCGATCCATTACCAAAACCCAATCAGCCCAACTATATACAAAATCGAGATCGTGACTCGCTAAAAGAATTGTCGTGCCAGAAGCATGAATTTGGTGAAGTTGTCCAATCAATTCGCTGGTATGGCGGGGATCAAGATAAGCTGTCGGTTCATCAAGTAGCAATAATTGGGGTTGGAGAACCATGACATCGGCGATCGAAACTCGTTTTTTCTGCCCTAAGCTAAGATTGTGAATCGGCTGATGGGCTAGCTCTTGCAGATCAAAATCCGCGATCGCCTGTTGTGTGCGTCGCGCAATTTCCGATTCTGGTAAACCCAAATTACACAACCCATAAGAAATATCTTCTTCGACAATCGAAGCTACTAATTGATGTTCGGGATTTTGAAATACTAATCCAATTTGTTGACGTAGTTGTGTTAGCGATCGGCGATCATATTGAATTGGGTTACCTTGCCAATAAATCGTTCCATCTTTAGGTCGATACAGCCCATTTGCTAACAGAAAAAAAGTAGTTTTACCACAACCATTTTGACCGATCAATCCGCATTTTTTACCAGCAGGAACTTTCAGATCTAAAGACTGAATTGCAGGCTGAAGATTGCAGGGATAGCTGTAATTAACATTAACAAATTCGAGAATCCATTCAGACATCAAGCAATTACGATATTCAGAGATATTAGAGCTATGTAACCAATGATTGCTTCGATCGCATACCGCCACGAAGGTTGATAAGCATAAGAATGCCAAACGCGCAGTTCGCCATTAAATCCTCTTGCTGCCATGCTTAATGAAACTTGACGATAACATAAAAGCGATCGCTGAAGTAACTGCCCGATTAAAAGCCCCAAACTTGACATTCCTCGCCGCCAAGTGCGATAGCCACAGCGAGAATTTTGGGCGATCCAAAGTTCATCGGCGATCGCTAATAAAGTAAAGATGAATCGATACATCATCATCATTAACTCGACTAAGAGCGATGGACAACGCAATCCTTTAAAAATCTGCAACACTTCCGTAAATGGAATTGTTAGCAAGATAAAAAACATACTACTCGTTGTGGCTAAAGCGCGGGTAAATAGCAACCCCACTTGATGCAGTCCCGTTTGACTAACATACAAATAGAAGTTCCCAATTACCATATGCCATCCTTGCCAAACATCTGACTGGACTGACTGAACTGACTGGACTGACTGGACTGACTGAAGCGCATCTAAGCTAACACCATTAATCACCAATACAGGAACACTGGTCAGCCAAAATCCTAGGGGTAGGGATAGAAGTCGGCCGTAGATATGAGCGGGAATTTTGGCATAAATCACAATCCAAAGCATCAGCCAAAGACTAATTAATATTTGCCCAAGCGGATGGGAAATTAGCGAGAGGATTAATAGGGCGATCGCAAACAACAGCTTGTGACTGGGCGGCAGCGATCGCAAGTGATTTGTGTAAGCCAGACTATCGATCTGATGACTCATTCAGGCAATTGATCATCGGGTGGTTGCTGCTCTTGAGATTGATTAGATTGATTAGATCGTGTCTCCGCACGTCCCTTATATCGTCCAATCACATAGCCGATTACACCTGCACCCAAAGCTGCTTGGCTAGCAAATAACAAGCTTTCGATTTCAGGGCTAGCAGGTTCAAAAAAAGATTTAAACCAAGGCTTATAGTCGGAATTAAGTTCTTTAATCGCTTCTTCGCCCTGCTCGTCAGAACCTTTGTATTCTCCCCTCACAAAGATTAAAGGAACAACGGCTAAAGTAATAACAGCGATCGCTAGGAGCCAATTGTATTGTTTAGGTTTTTGAATCGATGGCTTTGACATAATTATGCTTCCTGTTTCAATAGTTTGAGGGTTTCCAATTCTGGCTGTCCATAGGATTGCAACCAATTCCAAACCAATACGGTGAGTAATCCTTCACTAATTGCGAGAGGAATCTGTGTCACCGCAAAGATGCCCACAAACTTGATAAACGCAGCCATAAATCCACCACTAGCTGCGGGAAATGCAAGCGCTAATTGAATCGCAGTCATCACATAGGTAAGCAAGTTCTCCAACGCCGCCGCACAAAAAATGGCGATCCTTGCTCGTCCTGTTGGCATCAACAAGCGATAAACAAAATATGCCACAAATGGACCGACAATCGCCATGGAAAACATATTTGCGCCCAAAGTCGTCAACCCACCATGAGCCAACAAAACCGCCTGAAACAACAGCACCAATCCGCCCAATACACTCATAACCGAAGGACCAAATAAAATCGCTCCCAATCCTGTCCCCGTTGGATGCGAACAACTGCCTGTAACTGAAGGGATTTTCAGTGCGGACAGCACAAAGGTGAATGCTCCTGATAGAGCAAGCAGAGATTTCAGTTCTGGATTTAGGGTGGTAATCCGAACTAGCGATCGCCAACCAAATATAAAGAAAGGTAACGACACTGCCCACCAAAAAGCTGCCCACTCGATGGGCAGAAAGCCTTCGGCAATATGCATCGCTTCGGCAGGAGCCGTAGAGCTAAAAACAATATAAAAACTAAGCCCAGCCATTAATAATAGGCTGACCCATTTTTGATTTCGCGTCTTCAAACTGAACCTCGCAGATAAGACTTATTTTGTAGGAATCACGAATGGCAGGTATTCTGGCTGATGAGGCAAAGTATTTTTTATCCTCAATTACAGTTGCGGGACAGTGGTAGATTTGCACTACGCTTTCCCTGTTGCCTCCAATGGCTGATCCCCATTAGAACCAAATCGCCCATTTACAATATCACATCACCATAACTACTCAACTTTAATAAATCCAAGGAATTAGTTTCTTAACCTGCGATCGATATTGATCGTAGTCAGCGAATTTCGTACTTAGCCACGATTCTTCTTTTCTCGCTTTGATGTCAAAAAATAGTAATAGAACTATTGCGCCGATCGCATGACTGAGGCTCAATTTCCAACAACTATAGGCGATCGCTAAGAAAATTACACCGCTATAAATGGGATGTCTGACCAACGCATACACACCGCCCGTTACCAACTCGCCATCATGTTTGGGGTGCGGCAAGGGGGTTAGATTCGTTCCTAATTCAAGGCTGCCCGAAAGTAATAGCAGCAAGGCGATTAGCCCGAAAATTCCCGTCAATCCCCAGTCGGCATATTTCCAGATCGGGGGAAAATTATTTAAGGCGATCGCTGGATAGACAGGCAGTAGCGCAAATGCCACCGAGAGAACTGTCTGCCCAATTACCCAATACTCGCCCTTCTCACCGCGCCATGATTGAGATGAAAATCCCCATTCTTTAAATTGATTCATATTGTTAGCAACTTGGATTAGCTGCTCTGGATTAGAGTGTTATTGTACTTAACTATTATGACGAGTCCAACCCATGACTATGTTTTCTGACCAAGAGATTGCCGATTTAGCGGCGGAAATTGATGCTCAGTTATTGGCATTGCGATCGCCTGATGCTGCGACCTACACTAAGTCAGTCGATCCAGAGCAACCATCGCTACAAGAAATTAGTGAAATTGTTAGAGAGGTAAGAAAGTCTCGCAGGGCTGAGAAAGAAATATAACTGATGTTACATGGAACGCAGATGATAAATCTCCTGCTACTAGCTTGACAGGGCAAGCACGGGGGCATTGCCCCTACCTAAATAATTCATGTTCTGTAGGGGCTGCGCCCCCGTGCCAGCCCCTACCTTGAGGATCGCAGGAATTGCTTCCACGTAACATCAGATATAATTAAGGCAAAATCCTTGCTTTAGCGATCGCCGTTTTAACTACGAGGTGTATTAATGATTGAGCTAAATGTACGGTTTACGAGTAGCGATCGCTTTGTGATCAAGTTTTAAAGGCGATCGCTTAATCGGTAAAGCATAAATCTAGAAAATAAGATAATATTTATGTGAATATAAACTAGCGAGCTAATTGTATGGCAACAACTAATCCTGTTAAGTTGATCATCTACGCCTGTCCTGTGGGGATTTTGGAAAATGAGTTAAATAATTTCTTTGAATCATCAGAAGCTAAATTTGGATGTAATAAAGCCCATGAATATATGCCCCATGTGACACTGACAAGTTTTTTTGAGTTAGCCAATCAACGAGATATTCCTATTCTAATAGATTCATTATCTAAAATGTTTTCTAAGTCTAACCCTCCTTCAGTATTGATGACTAATGTGAGGCTCAAAGGCTCTTTAGGCGATACGATTAAAATTGCTATGAATTGCCAATATTTAGAGTCTTGTTTGACGAAATTTAAGCAAAAAAGCAAGGATATTACATCTATTAATATTAAATCTTCTGATTCCTATCACCTCAGCCTAGCCTATGGCTATAGGGATAACCATTTTGGCGAATTGATAAAACTTGTCTATGAGAATCTATCAGCATTTCAAAATTCAAATCTAATTTCTGAAAATTCTAAAAAATTATGGCTATTATCTGAATGGGAGATTCGATTATACGAGCCACCTACTGAAGAAGTAAAAAGTCAAATTAGAAAGACATCTTCTACTAATGTATGGAATAGAATTTGTGAAACATGGACGGAACATTTTCGGCTATCATTGGGAGAAATTATTCCCAGCTTTATTAGTTGTATCTTACCTTCTGAACTTTATGTCGGGTGCGCTCCTTCAGGTGAAAAATTAGAGCATTTACAAAGAATTGGCATAAATGCAATTTTAGATTTAACGGAAGATACTGATAACTACACCCATGCAGAAGGAATAGAAAAAATTTTTGCATATGTTAACTATTCTCTTGTTGATGTTTATAAGTTTTCTCCGTTAATAGGCAAAGGATATCCGCCGAGCCAGAATCAGCTTTACGATATTTATAAAATATTGTCTCAGTGGCATCAAAATCACAAGGTTATTTATATTCATTGTCGGGCTGGCGCTAATCGTTCACCATTGATATGTATGCTTTATCTGGTTACAATCAAGAAAATTAACATTAGTACGGCGATCGCTGAAGTCAGCATGAAACATAAAGATGCAAAACCAAACGCTTATCAGTTGCAAGCATTATGTGAATATGTCCAACTTAGAAACCTATAAATAACTGTTACGTCAAGGTAGATCATGGAAACTATTAGTATCGAAGTCGAACCAGAAATTGCTAGAGCATATAGAGCATTCAAACCACAGAGCCAACAACAATTTCAAGCACTAATGACATCTATCTTGAAACGTTCATTAGAAGAAGAATCCTTAGAAGATATAGTTGCCGATCTTCGAGACGAAGCCGAAGCCAACGGATTAACCCCAGAAATACTAGAGAAGCTTCTAGAAGATGAATAACCTAACCTAAAACTAAAATACTCTCTGATTCACTATCAACAAACTCAGTAATAATCTCGAAATTATTTCTCAAAATCTCAACAATTCTAGAAGTTGGGCTATTCCCGATACGAAGATAGATAAACTTGGGAGGATGTCCATAAACCAAACTCCGTTGATGAAAGTCTGAATCTTTGGAAACGATCGCAAAATCATTTTCCTTCGCATATTTCCAGATCAAAGCATCATCGGTATGTACCAGTCCTAAAGTCTTAACATGTCCAGATTCAGGATACAAATCGCCAATCCTATAAACTATGCGATCTGACAAATTCTCATCTAGAAGCAGTTTCATAACGCAGCTACAAACAACCTTTTCTCACGTTCAGCCGCAAAACTCAGACAAGCTTTTATATCTTGCAAAGTAAGCTCAGAGAAATCTTCCAAAACCTCTGCTTCCGTCATTCCTCCAGCCAAATATTCTAAAATATCGTAAACTGTAATCCGCATTCCTCTTATGCAAGGCTTACCACTTCGCTTTCCAGATTCAATCGTGATGATGTTGTGATAGTCCATATAGCAACATTTACCATAAACATTTGCTTGTAATCATTGTAGCAGTTAATTTTTCTAAAGTTATCAAGATTCTGACAAGTAAAAATGGTATCGATAAGAAATAACTGTGGTATGTTGAGCGAAAAAATAGACGATAAATTCGATGCCTGAGCCAAACGATCTTGAATCTGTCCTCACACCAGAAGAACTCAAAGCAGGACGCGATCGCATTGCCGCCGCTAATATCAATAATGTCCTCCATCACTGCCGTAAATGCGATTATGAATGGGTCGCCTCCCATGCTGAAGCCTGTCGTTGTGGCTCCAAAAATGTCGAACGGATTATGTGCTGGCAATTTCCCGATGACTAGCAGGCAGGCGATCCAACGAAAAATTAGATCAGACGCGGAACTTTGCCTAACTTATTCAATTTATAATACTGTTCCCATGCTAGCTTTGCCCAATGCGCCCAAGCCCCTCTGGGAGCCATTTCGCGATTTTCGTCACGATAGACAAATACACCATCATGCCCCAAATCCATAATGCAGAGGAGGTTTAATTCATCTTGAAATGAGGCTGAGGCTGCTTCTCCACGTTCTTGTTGAGCAATATTCGTGGCGGTGGTTCTTGCCATCACCTCAGCCAAATGCCCCTGACGCGCTCGCCAAGTCGGTCCTTCAAAATAGGAACTGTCACCGATCGCATAGCAGTTTTCCAATCCTGTGATTTGCGATGTTTCCCCGACTGGAATAAATCCCGCATCAGTGAGAGGCAGATCCGATTGTTTGAATATGGGATTTCCCGCTAAACCAGGGGTAAAGACCGTGAAATCTGTCTCTATGTGACTATTATCGGCAAATATCACGCCACTATCGGTAAATTCCTTAACTTTTTGACCCGTGACAGTTTGGATATTGCGCTCTTGAAAAAGCTTTTGCAATTGTGCCAATCCCCCTTCACCAAGTCGTTTTCCTGGCGCATCCGAAGGACTAAAGAAAGTGAGGTCAAAGCGATCGCGTATTCCTTTCTCGCGCAAATAAGTGTCGAAGTTAAATAACACTTCAAATACAGGACCGCCTCTAACGGCAGTTGCATCTTGCGGATTGCCACTAAACCCACAGGCGATCGCGCCATGCCCCTGCTCTACCAGCCCAAGAAATTCCTCTTGAATCTGCATCCCGTCCGCAGGAGTACCGCAAATCGAGAGCGTATGTTCCACGCCTTTGGGCTTCAGTTTAGAACTGCCTAGAGCGGCGATCAGATAGTCAAAAGTATGTTCTTGCGTGGTGGTAATCACCTTCCGATCTTTTGTGCTAATTGATTGAACTTCCTCATGCAGAAAATTAAAACCATGCAATTCCGCAAGTTGGGGAAGTGGAACCGATAAATCCTCTAGCGTGCGTTTGCCAACGGTGAGCCAGATCGAAGCAGGATAAATATACAAAAAGTCGCGGTTAGAAATCAGATTGATTTGATAATCGCCTTTAAGTTTTTGGGTCAAAGCGATCGCCGCTTCAACGCCTCCCATCCCACCGCCTAAAATCAAAATCTTTTTCATTTTTATAATCCCGTATTTTCATCCTGTGGAATTTTCATCCTGTGAGGCAAGGGGCTGAAGCCCCTTGTCTGTGGAACATTGCGATCGCAATGATTATTCGGCGGCTACCAACTCAACGGAAGTATTACCTGGAGCGCGTTCAGTACTGCCTGGTTTATCCTGCTTGGTGACTAGCTCAAAAGTATGATCGCCGATCGCCAATCTGACATCATCTTCCAGTTCATGCATCACATTCCAATTCATTTTGAAAGCCGCATTAGCTTCATCGACAATGCGTTGCATTGTGTCATCATCAGCAGGCAATGAATCTAGGGCAAGACGATATTTTTCCTTGAAGGCGCGTCTGGCTTCCACAGTGGGAACTTGCTCAAAGTCATGCAGTCCAGTTCCCTGATCGGGTGGCAAATTGAAAGCGGAACGAACAATGTTTTTCAAACTCTGCCCACCAGAAAGATCGCCCATATAACGAGTATAGGCATGGGAAACCAACAGTGCAGGATCGGAATTGGCAACTTCACGAATGCGATTGACATAAACGGCTCCTGCTTCTAGGGGCGCGATCTGTTCTTGCCAGTTGTCACCGTAGTAAAACTCTAGATCTTTGATGAGATTGGCGGTACGATTCAATTCAGGAAAATACATCGGACCGACAATTGGATGATCGGCATAGCGTTGAAGTTCAGCTTCCAAAGTGCTATAAACCAAATACAGATTCGCAATCAATTTGCGGAAAGGTTCGCGTTCAACAATTCCCTTCAAGAAACATTTCATGAAGGCGGTGTTTTCGGCGGCGGTATGGGCTTGTTTAGTGCCATCACGCAGACGGCTGGATAAAGTTGGATTCATATATTTAGCAAAAGCTTTGTTCTTATATTTATAACTATATAGCAGTTAAGCTATATAGCTGTTAAAAGTTTCTTTTTACTTAACAAAAGCTAAATCTAGGCAGTAGTATTTTTTGGTGATTATCCTAGAATCAGCTTGTTATAAAACCTATTTCTAGGCAACCAACTCCGCCATTAATTCGGCAACAGGAATAATCCGATCCGCCCTTCCAGCATTGCTACCTGAAAAAATAAGCCCATTCTCAATATCACCTCGCGCCGCCTTGTCTAGCACCTGAATGATGCAGTAATGTTTCTGCTCATCGCGGCATTTACAATGATGCAGACAACTTGCCAAGCAGCGTTTATTGAGATCTGGAGAACCCGCGATCGCCTTTTCCACAAAAGTATTGCGTAAGGCGCGTCCTGGCATTCCCACAGGGCTAGAGATAATCACTACATCTTCGGGTTTAGCATGGAGGTGAAACTCTTTATAGCGAATATCCGCATCACATTCATCGGTGGTAATGAAGCGCGTACCAATCTGGACACCACTGGCTCCTAATGCGATCATGCGATCGATATCGTCCCGATCCCAAACTCCCCCAGCCGCAATTACAGGAATGGCTTTACCGAATTCCTGTTGCAGATAGGTGACTAATTCGGGGATTACCTGTTCCGCTTCTAAGGCGCGATCGCCTAATTCCTCTAATTTCGCGCCCAAATGTCCCCCTGCGGAATTGGGATTTTCGACGATCAAAGCATCGGGCAATCTTCCGTAATTCCGTTCCCATTTACGGCACATAATTCTGGCGGCACGAGTGCTAGAGACGATTGGCACAAGCGCAACTTCTGGATAATCGGCAGTAAATTCGGGTAATTGCATGGGCAATCCTGCACCAGAAATAATTAAATTAATCCCATGCTCCGCCGATGTGCGAACTAGCGTTTCATAATCCTGCGCCGCCACCATGACGTTAACAGCCAAAATACCATTAGGACTAAGTTGACGCGCTTTCTGAATTTCATCAATTAGCGCTAGTCGATTTGCCTCAAAAAACTGATCTCTTCGCTTACTCACATTAGTTTGAGTAATATCAAAATAGGGTGAATTTAGCCCCAAGCCGACAGCAGAAATAACACCCACACCGCCCGCATTGGCAACCGCCGCCGCCAGATTAGCCCCAGAAATACGAATACCCATGCCACCTTGAATGATGGGATAACGGGCAAGATGATGACCGATTTGCAGAGAGGGTAAGGTTAGCATTTTTAAAGCCAGAATAGGATTTTATGTTTCTAGTATATGCCAAACAATAACTATATGGTTATATATAAACAAGCAAATATAACAAACAAGGCTTCCCTTTCGGAAAGCCTTGTTTGTCACTCCCTTCCCAGTGAATAATTAGGCGTGCGCGGCGAATTATTCACTTTGTAACGCTTATTCTTTGGGTGGGAAGGGAGTATATTTGCAGATTGTCAAAGGTTTAAACTTTAAAGATTAACCGTTAATAACGGGAGATCTCATACCAATAGGCGTTACATCGATCGCTGCTAGATCCAGAGGGAAGTTGTGAACATTCCGTTCGTGCATTACTTCAATACCCAAGTTGGCACGATTGATCACATCTGCCCAAGTAGGTATCAAATTTCCTTGACTGCTAGAAATTGAGTGATTGAAATTAAATCCATTCAAGTTAAAGGCAAAGGAACTGACCCCCAAAGCGGCAAACCAAATGCCAACTACTGGCCATAGGGCAAGGAAGAAATGCAAACTGCGGCTGTTGCTGAAGGAGGCATATTGGAAGATCAAGCGTCCAAAGTAACCGTGAGCAGCGACAATATTGTAAGTCTCTTCTTCTTGACCGAATTTGTAACCTGCATTCTGAGATTCGTTTTCAGTGGTTTCACGAATCAGGCTCGAAGTTACCAGTGAACCATGCATGGCGGCAAACAAGGAACCACCAAACACACCAGCAACACCCAACATATGGAAGGGGTGCATCAGAACATTATGTTCTGCTTGCAAGACAATCATGAAGTTGAAAGTACCAGAGATACCCAAGGGCAAACCATCGGAAAATGAGCCTTGTCCAACGGAGTAGATCAAGAGAACGGCGGTGGCGGCGGCGACTGGCGCAGAATAGGCTACGGCAATCCAAGGGCGCATACCGAGGCGGTAGGACAATTCCCATTCACGTCCCATATAGGAGTAAATTCCCAGCAAGAAATGGAAGATAATCAGTTGGTAAGGACCACCATTGTATAACCATTCATCAAGACTGTCAGCTTCCCAAATGGGGTAAAAGTGCAAGCCGATCGCGTTCGAGGAAGGAACAACGGCGGCGGTAATCAAGTTGTTGCCATATAAGAGACCGCCAGAAACAGGTTCGCGGATACCGTCAATATCAACAGGTGGTGCGCCAATGAAGGCGATGATGAAACAAATAGTTGCGGTAAGCAAGGTGGGAATCATAATAATACCGAACCAGCCGACGTAGAGACGGTTTTCGGTACTTGTGACCCAATCACAAAATTGATCCCAGACAGATGTATTTTTGCGTCCTTGTATTGTTGCTGTCATTTTTATCTCGTGTGAGGGTTGTTAAGTGAATTAGTTGCCTTGAATATCAATATATAACTAATCAGTTATACGACTATACATCATAAAGAGAAGTTGTCAACATAAATCAGTTGTCAAAATGCTAAGAAAAGATAAAGTCAGGTCGTGAAAGAGAAGAACATTTTGTGATTAGAGAAATTTGCTATAAGTCTTACTGGTAAAGCTATTTAGCTTGTATATAGATATAAGGATTGAGATAATAAATGGGTATAATGTTGGGAACTTCCCACCAAGTCTGATCGTTCAAATAAATGCGCTATTCTCACGAGTCTATTCTATTTCTTTTTGATTTAAGGAGTCTTCTGGAGATTGCGAAGCGCTATGCGGCGGTTGAGATTTTGCCATGCGTTCCTGCTCCCTTGAGACCCATTCCCAAGCTACTAAGCAACCAAGGGTTAATCCTGCTAACATCAGGGCTAATGTCCATGATAAGCGACTAGGAAATTGGCGATCAATCCAGATACCTATTGCCATTCCTAGCATAGTCGGTGCAACCACTGACCAACCGATCAAACCTGCAAAGCCCAAACCAAACCAAACTCCACCATGGGGCTTAGTTTGGCGAGCATGAATCTTGCGACGTTCCTTACTGCCGATCGCTTGACTAAAATCAGAAATTGACGATCTCGATTTACGAGAAGAAGGATCGGGTTTATTCATGGGTATTCACCTAATTCGATAAAGCGTCTAATCGTACTTACTTCTAGCTTTGCTAGCACCGAACGAGTCGTTTTTTCTCGCTCATCAATTAAGCGAAACTGTTGCTCAACGGTTTGCCTCAACATTCCCAAATCAGCACCTTGGACAGCGTGTTGAGTTGCCACTGTGACTTGATCGCTCTGCTTGACCAAAATTCCTTGATCGATCGCTAAAAACTTTTCTTCGCCTTGAGTCGAGACAAAATACAGCAGACTCGGTATGAGTGTAGCAATAAAATCTCGATGATGGGGCAGAAGGCAAAACATCCCATTTTCTGCTTCGGCATTTATCTTAAGGACATCTGTTTCCATCAAAATTTTAGTTGGTAAGACCACTTTGATATGCATCACTGAAGTTGAGAAGCTCATGATTTTTGGCTTTCCTAAGTAGTTTTCGCAAGCTGATCGATTGTGCCAATCATGTAGAGCGACTGCTCTGGTACATCAGAGAACTGATCATTGAGAATGCGATCGCAGCCAGTAATTGTGTCATCTAATTCTACTACTTTGCCCATTAAGCCCGTGAACTGTGTCGTCGAGAAGAATGGTTGAGTGAGAAAACGTTCTAAACGACGCGCCCGATAAACTACCTTGCGATCGTTTTGGGATAGTTCTTCTAGTCCCAACATGGCGATAATATCTTTTAGTTCTTCGTAATTAGCGAGGGTTTGGCGGACAGCTTGGGCGACTTGATAATGGCGATCGCCGACGATGTGCGGCATCAACATTTTAGAATTTGATTGCAACAAATCCACAGCAGGATAAAATCCTTCGCTGGCTCGTTTGCGTGATAGCACAATCGAGGCAGATAGATGTGAAAAGGCATGGACAGCCGAAGGATCGGTGAAGTCATCGGCGGGGACATAAATCGCTTGAATGGAAGTAATTGCCCCTGCTGATGTGTTGCAAATACGCTCTTCTAGTTGGGCTAGTTCTGTTGCCAGAGTTGGCTGATAGCCCACCCGCGAAGGCAACTGCCCCATTAGTCCCGATACTTCTGCGCCTGCTTGGATAAAGCGAAAGATATTATCGACTAATAGTAAGACATCCTGTTGGGTGCGATCGCGAAAATATTCTGCCATTGTCAATGCGGCATGACCAACCCGAAACCTCGCTCCGGGTGGTTCATTCATCTGTCCGAACACCAACACCGTATTATTGAGAACCCCCGTTGCTTCCATTTCTTGATAGAGATCGAGAGCTTCTCGACAGCGTTCACCAATCCCACAGAACAAGCTTACACCTTGGTATTGCTTGACCATGTTATGAATCATTTCGGTGATCAGCACCGTCTTACCGACACCTGCACCACCAAGCAATCCCGTTTTACCACCACGTTCTAATGGTGCAAGCAAATCAATTGCCTTAATACCTGTTTTCAGGATTTCCGCTTTGGTGATGCGCTCTGACATGGCGATCGGTGTGGCATGGATTGATCGCCATTCGCCACCCAAAATCGATTCTTTACCATCGATCGCTTCGCCAAATAGGTTTAACATTCTCCCTAACAGGCGATCACCGACAGGGACTTGTAATGGTTTTTGGGTGTCAATTACAAGTTCACCACGGGCTAAACCTGCGGTGGGAGCAAGGGCTACTCCGCGTACAACCTGAGCGCCAAGATGGGAAACCACTTCGATCGCAATTTTGCCGTCTTTCCCTGTTTGTAATTTGCTGTAGAGATCTGGCAAATGTTTTGGGAAATGGATATCGACGATGCTGCTCCGCACTGAAAGTATAGAACCAATATTCTTATTTTGCGATCCGAAATGGTTTGAGGAAAGATTTAATTGATTAATATTCATCTGCTTAATTCCATCTACTTAATTCAAAACCTGAAATAATTTCTAATAACTCACCTGTAATTGCCGATTGACGCTCTTGTTGAAACTCATTCGTAAACTCTGAAAGACGATCTTCAATATTCTTTTCCGCAACTTGCATCGAGGCGAGACGACTAGCATTTTCACTGGCGAGAGATTCCCCAAAAGCTCGATAGAGTGAAATGAAGAAATATTGCCGTAATAGAGAGGATATTAAAGCATCACTGGGCATGGTGAAAGTGGGAATAGTACGCGATCGCCATTCTTGTTTTTCGATCTTTTGCAACCATAGGCGATCGAGCGGTAAAAGCTGATGCTGGGATGGCTCATAAAACGTGTTGGACTGCAAATTATTGTAGAACAAGAGAATTCGCCCAACTTGATGACGATCGCGCCATGTCGCGATATGCAGTAATAGTTCCTGCACCATCGAAGTTATTCCTGCAAGGGAACTGGGCATGGCAAAGTTCTGCTCGATCTTATAACCAGCAATCTCTAAATGCGGGATAATTCGCGATCCAACCGCAAAAACTGCCAACTGTTCGGGCGGAATCTGTAACTTCTCAATTTCGGCGATCGCATGGCGACTAACTTGTTCATTAAATTGACCACACATCCCTTGATCAGAGCCAAAGATAATCACACCACAACGCCCCACACAACAGGTTAAAGAGGCGCGGGTATCATTCATGGATCGATCATTATGGGTAGATTTGAGGACGATGTGCAGACCCATTTCAATTGTGTGGTTATATTCCGCAAGGGAAGTAACGGCGTGTTCGTATTGATGAATATTTACTGCTGCTAATACCTTCATCATTTTGACGACGGCGCGGAGTTCCTCGGCAGTATGGATTTGGCGTTGGAGAAATTCAAGGGATGCCATAGCTAGACCTCCAGAATGGTGGCGATCGCTGTTTCCGAAACCTTTAGGAAAGCTTTACGAGCATGATCGGTTAATACATCGCCCTTTTCAATCTGTAAGCATAGATCGGCCAACTGCGTGGCGATCGCCGAGGCGATCGCTCGCTCAGCCACGGCGATCTTGGCAATCGGCACGCGATCGAGTAAACCCGTCGTCACTGAAAGTAGTACGGCGATCTGCACAGCCGCCGCCATCGGTACATATTGCTTTTGTTTGAGAATTTCTCGCACCCTGCGTCCGCGCTCTAGGGTGAGCCTTGTTGATTCTTCCAGCCTTGTCCCAAATCTTGAGAAAGCCTCTAATTCTTCAAATTGTGCATAGGACAGCCGTAAATCTCCTGAAACAGCACGATAGGCCGATAGTTGGGTTTTGCCACCCACTCGCGAAACCGATTTGCCAACCTCGATCGCAGGTAGCACTCCTTTTTGGAAGAGAACTGGCGAAAGATATATCTGTCCATCGGTAATCGAAATCAAATTCGTGGGAATATAAGCCGCCATGTTTTGCGCTTCTGTTTCCAGAATTGGTAGCGAAGTCAAGGAACCACCACCCCGTCGAGAATTGAGATGGGTAGAGCGTTCCAACAGGCGCGAGTGAATGTAAAAAATATCGCCAGGGAATGCTTCACGTCCAGGGGGACGACGCATCAACAGCGATAGTTCGCGATAGGCTCTGGCATGGTTGGTGAGGTCATCGTAAACAATGAGAACATCGCGCCCTTGATCCATAAAATATTCCGCCATTGCCGTGGCTGCGTAAGGAGCGATAAACTGTAGTCCAGGCGGTTCTTCTCCAGCCGCCATCACCACTGTGGTATATGCCATTGCATCATGTTCGTAGAGATCGGCGATCAGCTTAGCAACGGCGGCACTGCGTTGTCCGATCGCGCAATAGATACAGAGAATATTTTTGCCCTTTTGGTTGATGATCGTATCGAGGGCGAGTCCACTTTTGCCTGTTTGCCGATCACCTAAGATCAATTCTCTCTGGCCACGCCCAATGGGGATGAGGGCATCGATCGCTTTGATCCCAGTCTGTAAAGGTACGTTGACGGGAGCGCGATCCATAATTGCAGGTGCTTCACGTTCGGCGGGACGGCGTTGCGAAGTGCGTACTAGCCCTTTACCGTCAAGGGAGCGACCAAGGGGATCGATGACTCTACCCAGCAAAGTATTGCCGACAGGGACATCAAGAACTTTGCCAGTACGCCGTACTTCCGTTCCTGACTGTAATTTATCGCTAGAATCCAGTAAAATCACGCCCACTTCTTCGGGATCGAGGTTAAACACCATGCCCAAGCTGCCCCCTGCAAAACGGACAATTTCTTCCGCCTGCACATGAGGCAACCCGACGACTCTAGCGATACCTTGACCAATTGATTGGACGATGCCGATTTCTTGCGATCGCAATTGTGGTTGGTGCTGCTTAAGAATGCGATCGTAAAGTGCAAATATATCTTCCAAAACAGTCTGTAAAGCTTCTTCAGGTTGACGCATCACGATTTACTCACGATTTACTCACGATTTTATCTAAGTCCTAAACCGTAACTGATGCTTCAGATTCTTCCGCAAAAACTTTAACTAAATTCTCCGTAATTGCATCTAAGTAAGCATCCATACTCCAGGCCAGTTTATAACCACTGCCGCGCAATTCAATTCCACAAATTAGACTAGATTGAATCTCACAGTTTAGGGCAACTTTGCCCGAGCCAATGACATCAAAATATGATTGCAACACCGTAGCGATGTCTGTACAAATATGCGTTGGCAGTGAGAACGTACTTACTAAGGTTAAGGCGATCCTGTCTTGGGTGGCAGCATTTAGAGTTGTGACTAATTCAGCCCTTTCAGATTCAGCCAGATTCTGTAACTTTTGTAAAAATACCCTTGCCATTTGCATTTCCAATTCTGAATCGGCTAGGTCTGCTAACACTCGGCGCACTGTGGTTTGCAACTGCTGCATGGTGCGGTGACTAACTTCGCGCAAAAAGGATTCTTGCTGACGTTTGAGACTAGCTTGCCATTGCGATCGCTCTATTTCTACAGATTCATGCACCTCTTGCAGCAATCGTTGACGGGTTTGCTCCGCTTCGAGTTTGGCTTGGGTAAGCATTTCTGTCTGTCGATCTGCCAAATCCTGCTGCATTTTTTGATAATGGACTAATTCCTGTTGAGCTTGTTGTTGTTGTTGTGATGCCGAGTCTAGGCGATCGCGGATAGTCTTCTCACGCCGTTGCATCGCTTCGGTAATTGGTTTATAGAGCCAACGTTGCAGCACAAAAATCAACACCACAAAGTTGAGGATTTGGGCGAAGAAAGTAAACCAATTAATTTCCATACACTCAACCTCCTGCTTTGGCAACGGCGGCGATCGCATAATTCCAAAATGGATTAGCAAATAGTAAAATCAGCGAAATTACAAAGCAATAAATTGCCACCGATTCAATAAAAGCTAAGCCCACAAATAGAGTGCGCGTAATCGTACTTGCGGCATCGGGCTGTTGGGCGATCGCGCTTAGCGCCTGTGCAACGGACTTACCTTCACCAAGGGATGGGGCGAGCGCACCGAGAGCGATCGTCAGTCCTGCCATGATGATCGAGGCAGTACCAATAATCGTGACTAAGAAATATAGAGATTCAGTTTTCATGGCTGGCGGCACTAATATAAACAACTGCTAAAATTGCGAAAACATAGGCTTGGATAAAACCTGTCAATAAACCCAAGGCCTGCATGATAATTGGGAAAAAGAATGGCGCGAGGGAAAGGAGAATTGCCCCAATTAGCCCTTCGCTCATGACATTGCCAAATAAACGCACAGTTAAAGCTAGGGTCTGGGATAACTCACTAATGATATTCAATGGTAAGAGTAACGGGTTTGGCTCTAGATAATGATGTAGATATTTCCCGATTCCTTGCTGACGCACCCCAAATATCGGAACGGCAAAAAATACTGATACGGCGAGGGCGGCTGTGGTGGAGAGCGAACCAGTGGGAGGATGATAGAGGGGAACCACCGACAAAAGATTTGCCGTGGCAATAAAAATAAATAGCGTTCCCACAAAGGGCAAATAACGATCGGGATTCTGTCCGCTAGTTGATTGAATCTGTTCGCGTAAATTAATCACCAGAACTTCTAACAGGTTTTGCCAACGAGATAGTTGTGGGTCAGTCGAGAGGTGGCGCGTCACTAGCCAAGAGCCAATCCCTAGCAGCAACATCACCAACCATGTAAAAACCAAAGTGGCATTAATAACCACAAATTCCCATTGCCAATAGACGATCTGATCAGGGCTAATATGCATCATTCCTTACCTTGGGTTGGACTTGGTGAATAATGCGATTGCGTACCCACATGAATGCAACTACACAAATAAGCAGATGCCAGATCGCATATTCTTTGGCGATCGCTAGCACTAGCGCAAATCCTGCGATCGCGATCGCCATTCGCACAAAAAAACTACCGAAGGTCAACAGGATCGGATTTTCGGTAGTTGGTAATTGCAGCACCGTCATCCACAATCCGCGAAAGTAGAGATTTCCTAGCAAAATTCCTAACGCTATAGTGATAGGTAAAAAGAAAAGGCTGTTCATGCTAAATTTCCTAGTTTTAGTCTCTATTTTAATGCTGATTACTGGAAGAGTCGTTTTTTTTAACATAAACGAAACATTCACTAAGCTGACCAGAAACTGCTTTTTACCTATTTCGATCACAGGATTCATAATTGATTCGCACCAACTCAGTTACAGCAAAAGTGCGTTGAATATATAGCCAATGCTAATAATGCCAATGGTCATTAGTCCGACAAATACAGCTAATAGTTGAGGTTTTAGAACCTTTTTGAGAATCACGATCTCAGGCAGTGATAGAGCAGTAACTGCCATCGTGAAAGCTAATACCGTACCCATTGGCATTCCTTTATTAACCAAAGCTTCGGTAATTGGCATTACCCCCGCAATATTGGCATAGAGGGGAACCCCCATAACGACAGCGAGTGGAACTGCTAAGGGATTATTTACACCTGCGTATTGCGTAATAAATTCGGTCGGTACATATCCATGAATCCCTGCCCCGATCGCAATGCCAAGTACAACGTAAAGCCAAACTGATCGCACAATTTCACTAGATTGAAATCGTCCTTGCTCAAATCGTTGATTCCAAGTTAAAGCGACGGGTTCAAGGTTGTCTTCATCTTCATCATTAGCAACCATGCCTTGACGGGATCTTTGCAGTTCCCAAACAAAGGGTTCTACCCATTTTTCAAGTTTGAGCAGTCCGATGATATATCCAGAGGCGATCGCTAAGCCCACACCAAAACCGATATAGATTAGCGTTACTTTTAGCCCAAATAATCCCCATAACAAGATTACGGCAACTTCGTTCACCATTGGCGCAGCCATCAGATAGGAAAAGGTCACACCTAAAGGAACGCCTGCTTCTAAAAATCCAATAAACAAGGGAACTGCCGAACAAGAACAAAATGGCGTGACAATTCCCACGATCGCCGCCATGACATTCCCTGCAAAAGTACGTTTTCCTTCTAATAAAGAACGTACTCGCTCTGGTTCAAGAAAACTTTGAAATGTGCCAACGATAAAGCTAATCACAATTAGCAATGTCAGAACCTTCGGCACATCGTAAAGGAAGAAATGCAGACTCGATCCTAAATGCGAGGCAATCTCTAACCCAAAAAGTTTGGTGACAATCTGTGTTGCCAACCAGTCAAAGGGATAAAAGGGATCGAACATAGTTTTATCTCTCTAATTTTGTAATAGCGGTTGGATTTGGGCAGCACTGATTAAGCCTTTGCCGACAACTTTGCCATTGACAGCGATCGCGGGAGTTGTCATCACCCCCCGCATAGCAATTTCCACAGGATCGGTAATGTGCAGAACTTCCGCCGTGAGATTCAGATTTGCCACAGCTTCTTTAGCATTTGCCTCTAGCTGGTGGCACTTCTTGCAGCCCGTACCCAAAATTTCAATCTTAATCGTATCCATGATGTACTCCTAAATTAAATGATTTAAATGATTTAAATGATAAATGATTAAACTTTCTGCTCAAAGTAGCTATGGGCAAAAGCGCCAAGGGGACAGTCTGGATTCTGGTTAATTCCTAAACTTTGGAACTTCTCCAAATATTGTGCCTCTGTCCAACCTTCTTCACTCGCAAGTACCAACAAGCTGAATACACTAGCCCGCAATGCGGAAGCACAACGTATATAGGTGGGCTGTGGCGAAGATTCTAGAGCTTGCTTAAAAGTTTCTAGGGTTTCTAGATTGAGATTCTTGGGCGAAATCGGCACACTCACATATTTCAAAACTAGTCCTTGCACCATTAACGCATCAAGCTGATTGCACTCAGCCGCAGTACATAGATCGATGATTGTTTTGTAGCCTTTTTCGGCAATGCCCTGTAAATCTTCAGGCTGGGAAATAGAACCAATCGCGAGGTTAGGGGTGATGGACTGAAACATAGTGATTAATTTGACAGTTTGAAAATATAGGTTTGTATGGGTTTGATTATAAAATCTATACCCACATATAGAGTCAAGGGTTTTAGCAAAATTAATAGATCATGACGGATCAAGCACCACACATTCAGATTGTTCCAGATTGATTTGACATTGTTCAACTAGAGGCAATAGCTCATCGTGGAGTACTTGCAATTCCTGTATATTCTCTTTAATCGCCCGTACCTTCTTATTGAGTCGTTCATAAACTGCGCGACAGGTCAATAACTTTCCTTCTTTTAATTCTAAAATCTCTTTAATTTCGTCAAGTGTTAACCCCAAAGACTTAGCGCGAGTAATAAAGGTGAGGCGATCGACATCCCACTGGCTAAATAGTCGATAACCCGATTCAGTCCGTTGTGGTGAAGGCATCAAGCCGATGCGCTCGTAAAAATAAAAAGTTTGCGGATTAAGCCTTAATTTTTTGGAAACTTCGCCCATTTTGAACATTGCCCTAAATCCATAAAAATCTAATTTCCCCTATTGTAAATCCTATACCTAGATATAGAGTATAGATTTTTAAGCAGGGTAAATATTGAGTAAGTAGCTGGGCGCAATTAAATATAAAACCCTAAAACCTGTGGCGCACGCACAGCGTACGCCACAGGTTTTAGATTTTGGGTTTTAATATGCTCAACTACTTACTGCTGAATAAGTAAAATAAGAGCATCACAAACAATTTAGGTTTTTATGGCATACAGTGACTTCACCTTTAGTAAGGTCAAAGAAGCTTTTCAGTTAACCATTGACGAAAAGACAAATCTTTTTGCAAATATAGCTAAAGTTGTTCCTTCCCAAATCTTGACGACACTGCTTCAAGAAAATCTATCTTTTGCGATCGCTGTTGGTACTGAAAAAGCGCGATCAGAATTTATCACTGCTCCGATTTTAAGCGAAGTTCGCCGTCAACTAACCTATAAAATTCCAGAGCAAAGCCATTGCCCGTAAAGCTAGATTAACAGACTTTTGAGTACCATGAAAGTATTGCATCTGATAGAGAAGACGGTCTTGAATGTTCGTAATATGCCAGTCAAGTCTTCAATAGCGATTGTAAGTTTACAGTGCATGTTGTCGCAGTTTATCTAAGGAGACGAACTTTAAAGCAGCTTCGTGGGTCGCAGCGAGATCTACAGGTGGTGCAACCCCTGCGTCGAGAGCTTCTTTCCATCGTGATGCACATAAGCACCAGCGATCGCCTGACTTGAGACCAACAAAATTAAACATTGGCGCAGGAGTCCTTAAATCATTGCCTTGAGCTTTTGTGTAATCAAGAAATTCATCAGTAACTTGGGCGCAAACCACATGAACTCCCAAATCCTGATCGCCTGTTTGGCAAAAACCATCCCGATAAAAGCCTGTGGCTGGTGATGAACAGCATAACTTCAGATTCTCGCCCAAAACGTTTTTGATTACTGCCATAATTTTTTGTATTCTTCTTCCGAAGCCAATTCTAAAGTATTTTCTACGCGATCTAAAAAGACTTTTCCCTCAAGGTGATCATATTCATGTTGGAAAATTCTGGCTACAAAATCAGTGAATTTGGTAACTTGGCGATCGCCATGACGATCTAGATATTCCACTTCGACTTCTTGATATCGTGGCACAAGCCCACGAATCATCGGTACAGAGAGGCAACCTTCCCAATCCTTAGCAGTTTTTACGGAGTAAGAAATGATTTTGGGATTAATCATTGCTAATGCTTCCATTTGTGGTGCATCAGGATAGCGCTCATTAGGATGGGAAGCAACAATTACTAATTGCAGCGATCGCCCTACCTGTGGAGCCGCTAAACCCACACCCTTGCTTTCCTTGAGGGCAATTAGCATCTCATCAATTAGTTTCTGAATTTCGCGATCGCTTACATTAGCGATCGGTTGTGCCGTCTCGCGTAATATAGAATTACCAAGTTGATGAATAGTTAGTTTTTTAGCAAATATTTTATCAAGGGATGGAATCAGCATACTACTTACACTTATTACTCTAGTTAATGGATTCTTTTTTACAAAGCTTTAGGATTCGCTTCATAGGCAAGAATATCGATCAAAGCATCGGCTTCAGCAACCGCTAAACGGGCTTTTTGATAATCATCTTCAAATTTTGTATTTGCCGTTGTATAGGCTTGCATGAGCAAAATTGCAAAGTATTCACGTTTAGTCAATCCTTCAACCAAACTGTCAGTATCGCGATTATAACTCACAGGAAAGGCGCTGTCAGTACGTCTAGTCGTCATAGATTGTTTTCCTAACAAAATATCAAGGCATATTCTAGCACCAACAATCTTAGGTTACAGCGCAAAGCGCTGTAACCTAAACCAAGAAAAAATTTGAAACT
>DCSN01000121.1:8325-17060 GCA_002325645.1 Pseudanabaena sp. UBA1465 | reverse complement strand
AGTTTCAAATTTTTTCTTGGTTTGGTTTTTTATTTGAAACAAATCAAAACCTCAGAAGAAGATGCGCCGCTCATCTCCTTGTGGTTAAGCTACTCATCATTCTGGATTGGCTTCTTGGGCTTAGGCTCATCATTAGCTTTCATAGTAGTATTTTCTGGGATTTTATTGCCAATTTCTTCAAAACCGAATGTGCTTGACAGGAAATCATCAATCTCTTCTCTAGCTGCGATAGTTGCATTGATTGATGTATTCGCATTATTTGTATTGGGATTGACATTAATTGAAGATTCTAAACTAGCAGCATCTAAATTGCTGTCATCATCGACTAAATCATCAAAAGCAGAAAAATCAAAGTCAAACTCAGAATCACTATCATTAGATAGATCGGACAGATCCTCTAGACCATCGGATGACGTATTCATAGATTCCAAAGGATTGATCAACGGCAGGGCAGTATCTATTGAAAGATCAGGTAGATCCATTGATAAACTAGCAATTCCTTCGTTAGACTCTTCCATCAAACTATCTAATAAATTATCTGCAAATCCATAGCTCGGCAATGAAATATCTTCAGGCGCAACATTAGGAGTCAGATCATTGATGGATTGGTATTCATCAATAGATAAATCTGCAAAAACACCAATATCCTCATCTTCATCAGTCATAGTTTCTTGCAGCCAATCATCTGAAAAGTCTTCCGAGAGATTATCAGAGAAATCTGGAACAAGATCGGGTGTAGATTCAGTGAAAACAGATTCTATTTGTATATCGTCAAATGTAGACTCTGCAATATCTAGAGCAGATTCTGGAAGTTCTAAATCGTTTATATCATTAGCATCATTAGACAATGATTCAAAAATTACTGATTCCTCGAAATCCAATGCATCAACGGTTGAAATGTTGGCAGAATCTAAGGTTTCACTAAAGTCTAGTAAACTATCAGGAGATGCGATCGCATTCGCAAACCCATTAGCATCAACGGGTTCCTCTTCAAATACACTATTAAAGCTATCTTCAGAACCAAATGGATCTCCAGAATTAGTTGATAAAGTTGATGAATCTTGGATATGCAACTCTTGATCATCAGTACTCCAACTCTGATCAGATATGCTATTCAGCATGACACTAACATCTGAGTCTTCACCACTGAGTATCTGATCGACTGAAGCTATAGAGGATTCTTCTTGTTCTAGATCCAACAACTGTGATAAAGAGCCAAAATTGTCAGATGTGTCAAAATCTTCAATAAGCTCGATCTCTAAGTCATTGAAATGATTTTCTGCTGGGATGTCGGTGGCGATATCACCAATATCATCAGAGCTAGTGGGCAGATATTCTAATCCAAAATTTGGCTCGAAATTTGGATTAAAAGTATCTATAAATTCTTCATCAGTTGAATATAGATCAGCAATATCAAATATACTCTTAGGCTCATTTAAATTATCTAAATTGGCATCAAATCTCTCTGATTGCAATCCTGTATCTAGAGAATCTTGAAATTCAAGATCTGAGGCGATCGCCGTTTCTGTACCCAAATAATTTTGGTCTTGAACTAGATAATCTTCTTCTTGTTGAACAGCAAAGGGATCAATACTTGCTTCATTAGTACTGTTAAAATTAGGCACATTAAAGATATTGTCATCGGGTTCGGCTAAATTAATAGCATCAGTCTCAACTGATCTAATATCTTGATGCTGATCTTGGAAGTCAAAAGAAAATTCGTCTGTTGATTCATCATCTGTCAATTCATCAAGATAAATGTCGGCGATTTGACTAGGTAAATCAGCTAGATTTTCCTGATTAATATTCCCTTGATTAATAATATCTTGATTTTCTATAATATTGGAAGAATCATTTAACGCTTCTCCAAATGCCACATCGAATGGTGACTCATCAAAAGATAAATTAAACGTGCCACTAAAAGCTTCATTAGATGAACTCTCTAGGTTTTCTAATGATTTATTAAACTCCTCAGGAGACCCATAAGCGTTGTAATCTCCAGTTTGAACAGATATAAAATCATCAGAATTATTTCCGTAGGATTCTTCTATTGAGTTATACAAATCCTCTGACTCATCCGATCGCAATTGCTCAAGAGACATATCAAACGCATCGGTAACGTTTGCATCAGCATCACTTCCAAAAGTCAATTCTGGGAATTCATTGAAATCTTCAGACACATAATTGCTGTAGTCTTCAGTTTGATTAGAAACAAGATTTTCTGAAATACGCTCAGGAGTACCTTCTAATAGATTATTAAATTCTTCAGAGGTGTAATTGCTATAGTCTTCAGCCTGATTAGAGCTAAAGTCATCATTTAGACCGTCACTCAAAAATTCTTCAGTCGGGCTTTCGGATTGGTAGTCAGTGTAAAATATATCATCGCTGCCAGAGTAAGCATTGGAATCTGTTTCTATTTGCTCTTCTATGGCAAATGGATCAAATTCTGAATCAATATCATTCTGTTGAACTGAATCACTATCAAAGAACGCATTTGAATCGTCTAATGTAGATTCTATATCTATCTTGGGAATCGAAAAATCATGATCATCAAGATCAGGAATAGAGAAATCTACGGATGTTGGTAAATTAGCGATCGCGTCTTCAGAAAGTGATGATGGAGTACCAAAAGCTGTATCTTCGAGGAAAGAAGAGGTGGCGGAGACAATCATCGGATCGATTGATGCATCAACGATTGCGAATTCATTAACGCCTTCCATGGGGTCTTTTAGGCTTTGCTCTGGCTCAACCATGAGTTCGCCTTCGTTAAAGAAAGCAGCCTCATTATAGATTTCCTGTCTGAGATCAGCAAGAAGCGATTCTTCGATTATGGATATGTCTGTTAGGTCTGAATACGAGGCTTCTGCCGCTTCTCGGTATGGATTGTCAACGGGATCTAAGAAAGGGTTGACTGATTCATGTTTGGGGATGAGATTGTCTGCAAAATTTTGCCCTTGGGTTAGTTCTACATCTACAGGTTCGCTCAATTCATAATTGTCTGAAATCTCGTCATTAATATCTGTATTAGCACCTTCATTAATACTCTCATCAAGGAGGTTTTCTAGATATTTACCATCTAAAGCTGTGTTATCGATTTCCTCCTCAGCGATCGCATATTCTGTGTCTTGTCCCGTTTGAGAAATGGCAACGGCTGCTGCCGCTACCGCGATCGCAGGTATAGCTAGTCCCAAATGATCATGGTCATTAGCTTCTGCGGGAGATTCAAATAAACTGTTAACAGATGTATCGGGACTAATATCAGAACTATCCACAAACGTATTAACTTCTGATGTGGTTGACTTAGCATTGTCAACATTAACAGCAACATTAACAGCAACATTAACAGCAGCATTGGTAGCAACGTTGGTAAATAGTCCAGAGGGTTCTGGCAAGCGGAAGAATTGAATTTCTTGCAACAGTTGCTGCGCTTGATTGCCCATTGCTTCTGCTTGTTGACGAGCCGATCTGGTTAGGTCAGCAGTGCGATCGGCTAACTGGGCGATTTCACCGATATAGCTGGCGGTAGAACCTGCCGCATCTGCAATTTCAGTACTAGACTCGGTAATAGTTTGCCCGATTTGGACAACCTCTTCGGTCGCAATTTGAATACTATTAAAGGCGGATTGAGATTCTTCTACACCCGTTGTAAAACCTGATACGAGTCCACTTAGATTCTGAACTTCAGCATCGATCGCCGTTACAACGGTTTGGATTTGAGAAGTGCGCTGCTGAAGAACGGTTAAGCCATCATTGGTCTGAGTTGCCAGATCATTGACTTGACCTGCGATCGCCTCAAATTCTCGTGCCACTCCTGCAAACTGTTTAGGATCTTTCTGTTCGGCGGCTCGCGCTGCGACAAGGGTAGCATTGAGGGCTAAAACTTGAGTCAGAGACGCAATTTGACCCTGATCTTGGACAAACTGTTCAGCTAATCCAACAAATTCGCCAAGGGTTTTCATCCTTTGGACGATTTGCGCGGAACCTGTCTGCAATACACTGATGCTGGTGGTCAGATTGTTAATGGCTGTTTGTCCTGAAGCAACGGTATGGCGGACTTCTTGGAGGGACTGATTAGCTACATTAACCTGTTCTGACGATCGCTGAGCGATCGCTGCTACTTGGGCGGTCAGAGCTTGTCCTTGGGCAACTGATTGGGCTTGCTCTGCGGTGTTTAGCACCACGGTGCGGGCTAGTTCTTCAAGATCTGATGCGCCTTGTGCAACCTGCTTCGCTGTGCCTAATACACTAGAAATAATTTCTACGAGTTTTTCACGCAGACGGTTTAAAGTGTCTGCGACTAACCCTGTGGCGCGATCGCTGACTTGGGCTTCAATGGTGAGATCGCCCTCCTCCATAGATGAAACCACGTCGAGTAAGTCCCCAACCTCTGCCTCCATCAATTCTGTGTCAGCAAAGTTTTGCTGCGCTTGGGCTGCGGCAATGTCGTCTACAGGTGGGGTTTGGGCTAACTCCTGACGTATGCGGATTTCATTGGTTTTAACTTGCTGCAAAGTGCTTTTCAGCGACAACCCAAGCCGATCAATTTCATCTTTACCTACCAGATCTAGATTGCTCGATCCCTGTTGCGCCAAAAAGCGATCGCATTCTTCGGTAAGTGGCTGGAGGCGTTTTTTGAGAGAATTAATAAAACCTAAGACAGCGATCGCTAAAATTGCACTGATACCAAGAGCAGCACCACCGACTAAAACAAATAACTTGTTCGTGATTTCTGCTTCTGGCAGATAGGTCGCAATCAGCCAATCACTGCCTTCGATTTTATGATATGCCCAGAGGTTGCCACCTGACTGAGAAATACCTGTGGGCTGGGCTTTTACTTGCTGAGCTAGATTTTTGACAGCTTCAGTTACCGCAGGATTTTGAGATTGGGTTGCTTGGAACTGCTCGGAGGCGGTGATCACTTTGCCACTAGCACTAACCACCACAAAGCCAATTTTGCTATCACTGTTAGGATTTGCTGCGGGAATAGCTACCAGATTACTGGCGATCGCATCGGCATTGACAACACCTAAAATCTTTTGTCCATCAGTGATTGGCACACTATAGGTAATGATCGTCTTGCCCAAGGCGCTGTATGGCTCTGACCAAGACTCTTTGGCTGAGGCGATCGGTAATTTATATTGAGGGCTGTTGGGAATATCTGAACGATTACCAGTTAACAGCTTATCGTTGGGTGCGGGGAGTTTTTTGCCAGCCACCTCCAGTTTTAAGCCAGATTGTTCCGTCCAAACGTAAGGTACAACTGTTTTTGCGCCAGTAAACAGGAGGTTATCATTTTGGACAATCCCGATACCTGTAATGATCTCTGACCTTTGTAAGCCTTCTACCACTGGCTTTTGATATGCTTCCACTGCCTTGGGCTTGGGGGGCTGTTGGGCTAAAGCTTTGGCGGCGATCGCCACGCCATTAGTAGACTGACGCACATTAGCGAGTTTAGCCTCTAGCTTTTGAGACTGCGATTCGGCGGAGCGCTCAACTTCCCGCTTAGCGCCGCTTAGTAACTCTTGATAAAATAAGTATCCTAGACCTCCCAACCCTATGAGCGATGTGCCAATTACGATTAGCAATAAGCCCAAACCAATCGAGCCTTTAGGTTTGCTCTGCTTAGGTGGATTGGGAGACTTAGGCGATCGCTTTGAAGTTTCCAGTGCGCTTTTGCCTACAGAAGTTGCTGTTTTGTTTTTAGGTGTGCTTGCCATATGCATTCGCTATAGGGAAAGGAAAGAATCAGACATTTTTGTGGAATCATCCTACACTATACTCACCCCAACGTTGTGGTTGCCAAATATTATTAGGAATACTTGATAGGATAATTTCAATGGGAGTATACTCGTTCTCTTTGATATTCGCTACTGTTTGGTTTATTTTTTTTGTAAAGTCAATCTCTGGCTCTAGTAAATTCGAGGCATCCAGACTGGATAATTGCGCTGCACTAAGATCTGTATTTTGATATTCGTTGGGATATTCGTTGGCAGTAAGGCTACCAATCACTCGATCAACAATTAACCCTATGCCACTAATTTGTTGATTATTCAACTTGTTGGCAACTTGACTCAATCTCACTACGGTTAGAGATTCTGTGATTAAAGCCCGTTGTTCGCCGATTAATAATCTTAGTAATAGTAAAGGCATGACATTGGCTTGATGATGAATTACGCCGACGATCGCACTGGTGTAAAAGGGTAAAGCCAAGATCGCGTTACGCTCCACAATCATGATTTCAGCTACTAACAGATCAGGGAAGGTAATCAAGCGATCGCCAACTTTCACCACAATATAGCGATTACTAGGTGTAACTAACTGGTTACGATTATTAATAGCTATATTGGTAGGGTCATTCTCTGATTGCTTCATTTCACGGTCTGTGGTAGTTTTCGCAAGACTTCAGCTAAGGACTCACGACTCGCAGGTTTAGACAAATAGTCATTAGCCTTAGCACGTTTTAAGCCATAGTCAATTTCTAGTTTGGTGGTTTTGGTAGAATATAAAATCACATACTGCTCGGCAGACTGACGGTTAGATCGCAGTTCACGCAGAAACCGATAACCATCTTGTTCTGGCAATACAATATCTAGAAATACTGCTGTGTAATGATTATTAACAATTTTTTCTAATGCTCCAATCGTAGATTCACAAAAATCTACGGTATGACCTAAATCCTGCAAGAAAGAACTTAGTAAATGTCTCTGAGTTGCAGAATCATCAATGATTAAAAAATGTTCGGTCATAAATTTTTGCCTTATTGAGATGAGATGTAGGAATACTTTGGTGAATAATTACTGATTTAATCTTGGATTAATAATTTGGATTAATAATTTAGATTAATAATTTAGATTAATAACGCAGTGGCAAGCGAGGGAATCAGCCTTAATTATTTGGCTTAGTTATTTGGCTTAGTTATTTGGCTTAGTTATTTGTAGAACTTGTAACCTATCAATTAGTAAGAACTATGGGTTGGCGATCGCACAGACTAGACTAATGTATCTGTTGATAAGGGTGCAAGTTCTCTCAATAAGTTACGCAATTCATCGCGGAATTTGGCTGTATCTGATGATGATCGGGGCTTTGCCAAAAACCGACAATTTGCCCACCTTGCTCTAAAGTTATTGGTCATACTGTTTTCCGCAGTCACTAAAACTAGTGCGAGGGAAGCGAGTTCTCGTTGACGACGAATTTGTTTCATCAAATCGAAGCCGTTTAAATTTGGCATATTGATGTCAATAAATACAATACTTGGCTTATATTCCAAGATCTTTTCTGTCGCCAATTCGGCATTGTCAATAAAACCAACTTGATAGCCCCAACTTGTCAACAAACGCTGCATTTGTTGAAGCAATACGGGCGAATCATCCACCACAAAAACCTTCGGTTCATCTTTGGTAACTAGGGGGGGCGTTACTAAATTACTTGCGCCCAATTCATTGTCTGAGATCCTTTCCTGTAGTGGCATCATCTCGACAATATTTTTTTGCGCTAATTTATCTAGCAGTAGAGCCGTGCGATAAATTGGCTGTTTGAAAGTATCAGCGATCGCGCTGATCCGATCTTGCCCTGTGGTGACTTTGGCAAACAATGGAAAATTATCGTTGCCAACCCTAGCCAATAAATTTGCCGCATCAATAAGCTGAACTAATTGATATGGGTGCTTTACATACTCAAATTTTTGCCATTGCCTGACTTCGTTAGCGGTCGCATTCTCTAGCATGGAAAGCTGCCAAATCGGTAGGTTTGTTTGTAAATCCTCGGCAGGTTTCCATACAAAAGAAAAGTTATCTTCTAACTGCAATGCGAGTAAATTTTCTAAAGCAATCTCTTTGAGTACCTCTTGAGTAATATCGGGATGTTTTTTAAAAACGTTACTAACGAAAGGATAACAATAGGGGCGATTTGACTGGCGTTGCTCCCACTCAGGAATGCGGGAAAAGTTAATACCTTTATTATTGTATTTGCGTACCAATGTAGGTATTACTTGCCCTTCTTCCTCTGCTAAAACTAGACCTCCCCCCTTAAGTAATAATTTCCATCGATGGTGCTTAGTCTCTACTTGGATGACTCCCGTAGACCGACTCATGACGCGCATAGATGCAAGCAGGATGTGTAATGTGGCATTCCTCACTACCTGCCCATCTGCTAAATTGTGGGACACATTGTGTGGTACAAGGTCGGAATTAGGTAAGGAACCTGTCATAGCAATCATGTTTTTGGGCTGGGTGCGCTGGGACAGAAATGGGACAGCAGAATTTTTGTAAAAAATTCATAAATTGCAAATTGTTACGGACTATTCCACCTTGGATCGTAGCAACTTTAGACAAATTAGATTGGTGATTGTAGATACATTATGGTAATTAAAAATCTATTACGAAGCTCTGCGCTTTCTTAAAATCCAGATAAATTTTGAAAAAGCTTGTTTCGCAAGCTTTTTCAAAATTTATCTGGAATACATAAAACCTAAAAATGAGTAATAATCGTCGATTAAAAGTTATTTGCTTGCATGGACATCCAGGGAATAGTGAAGCAATGCAGATGTTTGTTCGGCATTTTCAGGGTTGTGGCATCGAGTCGATCGCCCCAGATTTGCGGGGCTATGGCAAGTCTAAGGCAAAGTCAGCGTTTGTGATGTTAGATCATATCGATGATCTTTGGGATTTGTTGGTACGCGATCGCCAGCTTGAGCAAAATGTTGGTCAAGATCTTGAATATTTGCCCGAATATTTGCC
>DCSN01000121.1:0-8260 GCA_002325645.1 Pseudanabaena sp. UBA1465 | reverse complement strand
CCGAATATTTGCCCGAATATTTGATTTTAGGCTGGTCTTTAGGGGGGATTTTGGCGATCGAGTTAGCTTTGCGGGCTTTGGAGATGCAAGACCCGCAATCTGCAAATAATCATAATCCTAAGATTGCGGGTTTAATTTTAATTGCCACGGCCGCTAAGCCGCGTAGTAGCTTGCCAAAAATTGCTTGGTGGGAATATGTGAACTTGGTAATTGCGGTGCTTTTACATTTGCTTTTGTCTAAAGTTTCTGCCAAATCGCGTTGGCATATAGATTGGTTTGGTAAGCGATCGCTGATTAAATATTTAATCCAACAGCATACTCAAACTGCCTACGATCGCATTGCCACGACGGGTGCAAAGGCTTATCTGCAAACCTCGCGCCATGCTCAAATGGCGCTGATGCAAGCTCTGCGGCAGGGGTACGATCGCACTGATGATTTGGCTAAAATCACAATTCCCTGTTTAGCGATCGCGGCGGAACACGATCGGCATATCACCACCGCTTCAACTGCTGAGACGGCTAAGTTATTACCTGATTGCGAATTTATTTGTTATCCAGAAACCGCACATTTATTGCCTTGGGAAATCGGCGATCGCCTATTAGCCGATATTGAGGCATGGTATGTGAAAACCCTCAAAGATTGAAACGGCACGGAGTGCCGCTTTAATCTTTATCGATAAGTAGAGCATCTTAATTTCTGATAAATTAAGTCTACTGGCTTGCTCAATGTCTATAGCTTATGTTTCCCCAAAAATTTCTGACACGAATGGCGCAAATCCATCAACTTTCGGCTGATCAGGAGAGGGTGTTCCTATTGCGATTTGGGGAAAATCAAGAAGATCGCGAAGTTGCTGTTTTTTTAGGCATTTCCGAAGAAGCCTATCGCAAGCGGATGGGGGAAATTTATCGCAAGTTTGACATTGGCGGCAAAGGTCCGGGTAAAAATAATCGGCTTCTGCATATTTTGCAAAATTATTTAGATGCTGAACCCACTGCGCCAAACGATCAGAATTTACCTAAGCAAGCTACTCCTGCTTTATCCGTTGCTGCCCTAGATATTAATATCGAAGAACTTGTCCAGCAATTGCGTTATCGTAGTCGCCAAATTATCCAAGAACGCTGCGCCACGATTCGCGTTTTGGATATGTCGCACCCGATCAGTTTAGAAGAAATCTATACGGGAACTGATGTCTTAGAAAAAATTACCAGTCGCCGCCGTTTGGGGATCGCTGAACTATTGGCAACCTATCATGGGCGCGATCGCCTTGGTTCGTCAGCGATCGATGAGAGCCGCGTTTCAAGCATGGATGCTTTGAGCCGCTATCGTAAATTGATGTTGCTCGGTAAACCGGGGGCAGGGAAAACGACGCTTTTAAAATATACGGCTCTAAAATGTTCGCAAGGGGATATTTTTGATGATTTAGTGCCAATTTTTGTAACCTTGCGCCAATATGCAGGTTCGGAATCGCAACCAAGGATTTTAGATTACATAGCTCAAGATTTTCGATCCTATAACATTGGCGATGAGCTAACTCTCAGACACCTCTTGCAGCATGGTCGCGCAATTTTATTTTTAGATGGACTCGATGAAGTTCGCGAAGATGATTTGTATCGAGTTCTTGAAGATTTACGAAATTTTTCAGAGCAGTACTATACCAATCGTTTTGTGATTACCAGTCGATTGGGAGCGCAGGAATATGTCTTTGAGAAGTTTACCGAAGTTGAAGTGGCAAACTTTCAGCCATTACAGATTTCTCAGTTTACCCAGCGCTGGTTTAGTGGTAATTCGCGACATATAGAGTCATTTTTGCGAAAAGTAGAAGATAATCGACCGATTCAAGAACTGGCGACTAATCCCTTACTGCTCACATTACTTTGTCTTGTTTTTGATGAATATGGTGATTTTCCGACAAATCGATCTGAACTTTATCGTGAGGGGTTAGATGTGCTGCTCAAGAAATGGGATGCTAAGCGCAATATTGAGCGCCATCAAATTTATAAAAATCTCTCCATGCAGCGCAAGGAGGACTTATTAGCCCAAGTTGCCTATAACACTTTCAGTCATGGCGATTATTTCTTTCGACAGGTTGATCTAGAAAGCTATATTACGGACTACATTCGCAATTTGCCGAAAGCGCATACAGATGAAGAGTCATTACAACTCGATAGTGAGGCGATTATTAAGGCGATCGAGTCGCAACATGGTCTATTTGTGGAACGGGCGAAGGGGATTTATTCCTTTTCGCATTTGACTTTTCAGGAATATTTGGCGGCGAGGGAGTTGGTTTACAATGGCAATCCCCAAAATTCGGAACTACTGGCAAGTAAGATTAGCGATCGCCGTTGGCATGATGTTTTGCGCCTTGCCGTGGGCATGATGCGATCGGCTGATGAACTATTGCAACTGATGAAAAACCAATGCGATCGCCTTTTATCTGATGATCCCCAGTTACAAACGCTTTTGCAATGGGTGAACCAAAAAGCAGAAGCTGTCCAAGTTAATGACAAAATTCAGTCCGTTCGTGCTTTTTATCTAACACTGGGTCGGGCGATCGCTCAAAGTGATGTCCTGAATTTGGCGAATGTATTAGCGCGGATACTTGTGCTTGATCTTGATCTTTACCAGAATCACAATCTTAACTGCGATCTTGCCTTTGACCTTGCCCGCGCCCTTGAAACTAAGGATGGTGAAGATTTGGGGCTAGATCTGGAACTAGATCTCAGCCTTGCGCTGGAATATGCCCAAGAGATGACCGATCCCAGTTTAGCCAAAGCTCTTGATGAGTTAATTAAAACCTGCCCCGAAGATGCTGATAGTGATTTGCAATGGGAATATTGGATAAATAATCTGCGCCAACAAGCGATCGACCATCGCCATATTGGTCAAAACTGGAATTTCACGCCCCACCAGCTAGAACAGTTGCGTCAATATTGCGAGGCAACCCGCCTGCTTGTTGAATGTCTAGAGAGTGACTGCTATGTGCATCAAAACATCAGACAGGCGATCGAGCAAAGTTTACTATTGCCAAGTTAAGTGCGGTGCGCTGCATCGTAAGGGCAATTCATGAATTGCCCTTACGATGCAATGCAGGTTTCAAGTCATTTTGTGTAAACCCAGAAATATTTTTAAAAGCGGCGCAAAGCGCCGCTTTTAAAAATATTTCTGGGTTTTAAGTAAGCGCAAAGCGCTGTAACTTGGCAATTTTCTTTGAAAATGATTTTCACGAGGGGCGACTTCAGATACACTAAATAGTTGAAAGTAACGAAAAGTGTTATGACGACTGTTTCTGAGAATACGCAAAGCACCCAAAATGGCAAATTCGAGCCAGCGATCAATGGCAGTGAAAATCTTGGTGTCATTGTCAGACGTAAAACTCGCCCTGTGCAAGTCGGCAACATCACCATCGGTGGCGGTGCGCCCGTAGTCGTCCAATCAATGATCAATGAGGACACCCTTGATATTGATGGCTCCGTCGCAGGAATTCGCCGCCTGCATGAAATTGGCTGCGAAATTGTGCGCGTCACTGTCCCTAGCATGGCTCATGCTGCGGCGCTTTCAGAAATTCGCCAAAAGCTCAAGCTTACTTACCTTGATGTGCCTCTAGTTGCCGATGTCCACCATAACGGCATGAAAATTGCCCTCGAAGTCGCTAAGCACATTCACAAAGTCCGCATCAATCCAGGTTTATATGTATTCGAGAAGCCCAAAAGCGATCGCACCGAATACACCCAATTAGAATTTGACGAAATCGCCGAAAAAGTCCGTGACACCCTCAAGCCTCTAGTTCTATCCCTCAAAGGGCAGGGTAAGGCAATGCGGATCGGGGTCAATCATGGCTCCCTCGCGGAGCGAATGCTGTTTACCTACGGTGATACGCCTCAGGGTATGGTCGAATCAGCGATCGAATTTGTCCGCATCTGCGAAGATCTCGACTTTAAAAATATCGTTATTTCCATGAAGGCCTCCCGCGTCCCTGTAATGATCGCCGCCTATCAACTCATGGCGAAGCGCATGGATCAACTGGGTATGGATTATCCCTTGCATCTCGGCGTAACCGAAGCAGGCGACGGCGAATATGGACGCATTAAGTCCACGGCGGGGATCGCGACATTACTCACCCAAGGCATCGGCGACACGATTCGGGTATCGCTCACGGAAGCACCTGAAAAAGAAATTCCCGTTTGCTACAGCATTCTCCAATCCCTCGGACTCCGCAAAACGATGGTGGAATATGTCGCCTGTCCATCCTGTGGACGCACATTATTTAACCTAGAAGAAGTCTTGCACAAAGTCCGTGAGGCAACTAAGCACCTTGTCGGTTTAGATATCGCGGTTATGGGTTGCATCGTCAATGGTCCTGGAGAAATGGCGGATGCTGACTATGGCTATGTGGGCAAAACCCCTGGCATAATCTCGTTGTATCGCGGCAAGGAAGAGATCAAGCGTGTACCTGAAGCCGAAGGCGTAGAGCAATTGATCGCCCTAATCAAATCCGACGATCGCTGGGTTGATCCTTAACTTGTTTGTTATTCACCTAAGGGCTTGGCTGTAAAATAAGGAATCAGATTTTCAATATCAGTCTAGCTTTGCCCTTAATTAAACCCCAGAAAAAATTTTGAAAGCGGCGCGAAGCGCCGCTTTCAAAATTTTTTCTATACTACTCAAAGCCTCAATAGTCTGTAACGAGATTAATATGAAAAAGTTATACGAACAAGACTATAGCCAATGGGCAGAAACGATGGCTGATTTCCTTGCATCGGGAAACTTTGCACGATTGGATATTGAAAATTTAGTGGAAGAGGTGCGGGATTTGTCCAAACGGGAACGCGATCGCCTATTGAGTAGTTTGCGGCTGATCTTGCATCATTTACTAAAATGGGATTATCAAAGTCATAAGCGATCGCGCAGTTGGCAAAATACCATTGGTCGAGAACGCGATAATATTGGACTCTATCTAGAAGATAGTCCTAGTCTGTCTCGATATTTAGATAATGAATCTCTCGAAAAGATGTATCGGGTTGCTCGCTCTGATGCCATGCGGGAAACTGGCTTAGATCTTCCTGAGACCTGCCCTTATAACATTGAAGCCGTTCTCAATCGTCCTATTGATTTTGAATAATTTTATAAATTCGATGATCGCTGAGTTGATCTTTAGGTGTTTGTATATCTATTCCATTTATCGAAATTTTCAAAGGGATTGGAAAGAAAGCTCTTTAAAAATTTCTCTAGAATTAATTTCGCTTTCTTGTAATCTCATAAATTTTGGCATCGACTAGAAAGCGATACCAAAAGCCCTGAAGGAAATGGAAAACTAGACCTTGGATACCATCTAGAAATCCTAGTCCGATAATATAGCGCGTTAGGAAATATAGAAAAGCACGCAAAAAAAGTGGCGATCGCGCATAAAAGTTTTTCTTTAACCATCTCCGTTTTCCAGCTTGAGAAGATTGGTTGCTATTTATTAGGTCATCTTGATCGTCTGACATACTTAGCAAGTCTTTGACCTCTCGGTCTGCATAACGATTATGTTTGTCTGTCCAAAAAGTTAATCCTTTTTGGTTGTCATCAATGATGTCATATTTGAGATTAGCAACTTTGCCTTTAGAAAGGAGAATATGCTCATCCATCCAGCGCTGTTCACAAGTCCCCAAACCGTTACGCCAAACTCTCAGTAACCAAGTAGGATAATAGCCGCCATGACGAATCCATCGCCCCATAAAAAATACACGCCGTTTTACTTGATATCCAGTGATTTGATCGGGTGTTTTAGGTAAAACCTGTTTTAATTCATTAACTAGTTCAGGGGTAAGGCATTCATCAGCATCAAGGCGCATGATCCAAGGTGTAGAAATTGGCAAATTTTCTAGCGCCCAATTTAATTGTTTTGCATAATTTTCCCAAGGATGAATAAAAACTTGACAGCCAGCTTGTTTTGCGATTTCAACAGTATTATCTGAACTGCCAGAATCAACAACAAATATTTCTGCATTAAGAGCTTGTAAGCTTGCAAGGCAAGTAGGTAAGTTTTCTGTTTCGTTGTAAGTCAGAATGATGATGGATAAGAGCATTTTGAGATGGATTTAATTGTAATTTAACAGTTTATTAAGTTGCATATTTTTGCATAAATAAAATCACAAAAATGATGCGAGATAAAGAGTTGCGTAAAGCGTAAACATCTGTAAAATCATTCCTGTTGTAGGTGCTTCAAAAGCAGCACTACTGACTATTGTTATTACTTGAGGTAGATAAGATATATAAACAGCTAACCTAAAGGCAGTAAAGTCCTTAAAAGGGGAAGTAGCTTCATTAAACCAACGAGTTATTAATCCTGTTAATATCATCAAAACACTTCCCATCAGCCCATAATAAATAAAAAGCTCACCTGGTGCAGTAGTCAGCACAGATGTAACGTTGTCATCTTGTCCTAATCGTCCAGTTAGGCGACCAATGATGTTAGTAGATGCAATTTCTGGCTTATCAGCCCATAAAAAACGTGGTATCCAAAAAAACAAAAGACGTTGCCAAAGATTTGAAGCATCCTGAGCTAAATAGCTTTGAAAATGCACAATAGAGGTTAGGGCAGAAACTGCTTCAGCGTTGCCAGCACTATTAAAGGGGGTAAATATTAGCTGTTGATATTCTTCCCAAGAGAGCGCTTGTAAAGATTCCCATGATTTTTGAAAAAAGTTGATAATGGTTACATCTCGCGATAACACAGTAGAAGATATAACGTTTCGATAAATAACTAGTGTTGGGAAAATTAATAGCCAAGACAAGGCAATAATAGATATAAAAATTGTAATTGCCTTATTGCTGACTTTTTTATGGCTAAAGAAGAAGACTGTAGCTATAGGGAGAATTACAAAGGATAGAAATCTTCCTTTTGATCCGCTAATTAATTGATAGAATATCTCTAAAATTATGAAGATAAACGAGGCACTAATTATTAAGTTGTTAGCTGATTTGTAAGTATTTTTTAAATCTATAGTAGTATCTCTAGATCTACTAAATAATAATGCTAAACCATAAAGCCATCCCACTTTATAGAGAGGTTCAAATTGAGCTAAAAAACTAGCAATACTAGAAGAAACCCCTTCAGCTCCAGCTTCGGAAGCGCTTGCGTAAAAAAATCTTCCTGAAGCTATACTAGAAATGCGAAAAACTAATCCTAAGCCTATTAATATAGCGAATAAAATTATTTGATGATTAGAATTACGAATAAAATTTAGATTAGTTAAGTTTTTGTTAGAAAGGAACCAATTACCAGATGATGTGCTGAATATTTTCCAGATTAGATAATAGCCAATATTCTGAAATATCAAACATAAAATTAGCATAGTAAATGCTGTTGGTATTGACGTATTTATTTTATTTAGTAAATCTTGAATTGGTTCTGTAAAAATGTCTGGATATAAATCTATGGCTACAAAATAGCAAGCTAAACCTAAAAATATTGAGTTGCAAAAATGAATAGTAGCATTATCAAAAAATTTACGGCGATCGCAATCAAATACAACTAAAAAAACAGTAAAAACTAGACAAAAAATTAGTTTTAATATTGATGAACTTATATCAAATAAGAATATGAAAGAAAATATTCCGATCGCTATGGTAGATAATATGTAGAGTAGATCGGTATTGCTTTTTTGCGATTTAAGGAGACTTCCTAGAATATAAGTTGGAGATGCCCATCCTAAAATAGCACTAAGAAATATACTTTCTTTGAAACCCATGCTAAAAGATGGCTGCGTTAGATTGCTTTGTTGTTTCTTAGTTCTCATCATTTTTTATGGTTGATGTTATTACCTAAGTGTCAAAATCTAGTTTTAGGTTCTAAGAGAATGGAAGTTTGAATTTTGAAATAAGATTACTTAAAACTAGATATGCACTTAGTCTTTCTGATTGTGTGAAACATCCTAGTAAGGTTAATACTAATGTCATTGCAAAAAATATGAGTGATAATATTATATTGACAAATATATTGAAGTTGATAAATGAGGTTAGAAAACTAATTATAAATAGATTAACACTTGTGAATGTTAGCAGCCAAAGGTATTTATGGTCAGATTTATCAATGTCAGCTAGAGCGGGTCTAATATAAGCAATCAATGTGAAGCATCCACCGATCGCCTGTGCAATTAATAATCCTACGGAGTTATATTGTGGGATTAAGAGCATGGCAATAATAACTGTAAGGGCTAAGCTTGTTGTCTGAATTATAGCGATCGCGCGAGTATTACCAAGACTTGTTACATATTG
>DCSN01000023.1 GCA_002325645.1 Pseudanabaena sp. UBA1465 | reverse complement strand
GGTTTTCGCGATCGATTTTTCTGGGTTCACAAATTCAGCGATAAAAGCATAACGAACTCCTAAGACTTGGGCGAGATATTGAACGCAACTTTTGAAGAAGTCTGCACCAGTTTTAGCCGCCGTACCTTCGACTATTAAACGGAGAGCTTGTTCTTGACGTTTGCGATCGGTAATATCAGTTATAGTGCCAACATATCCTTCTATTTCGCCTTCGCTGTCAATCAGAGGTAAGGCTTGACCAATCACCCAAGCGACACTACTATCGGGACGCAGGAAGCGATACTCAGATTGAAATTGTTGTTTGACTAAGGCGCTTTCATACCATTCCTTAAAAATGCGTTCTCGATCTTCAGGATGGAGAGTTCGAGCCCAATCTGGGCCGAGAGCTTCTTCTCTAGTTAAGCCTGTAGTTTGCAACCAAGTTTGATTAACATAGAGGCAGTCACCCTTGGCATCAGTTAAAAACACGCCAATCGGTGATGCTTCTGCTAGGGTTTGATAGCGTTTTTGGCTTTGTTGGAGTAGGATTTCGGCTTGTTTGCGATCGCTAATATCAAAGTTAACCCCAATCATTTTTTGCGGATTGCCCTCTGCGTCGCGCCGAACTATACCAAATGCTTTAATGAAATGGATACTGCCATCAGGATGAATAACCCGAAATTCTGGATTGAATTCTGCTTCTCCCAAAACAGTTTGGCGGATTAATGTTTCGGAGGCATCTCGATCATCAGGATGTAGCCCCAGGCTCCAAATTTCGTAAACTAATCTGGAATCGGAGTTCTTGCTTACGCCATATAGATCGTACATCCGATCGTCCCAAACGAGGGTGTTCTCTACGACGTCCCATTCCCAACAGCCCATTCCCCCAGATTTGAGTGACAGTGACAAACGCTCAGATATTTCGTTGAGTTGGGTTTCGGCTTGTTTGCGATCGGTAATATCCATCGCCGTGCCAAACAAACGCACAATTTTTTCATTTTCCCGTTCGATTTCCATCCGACCATTAATATAGCGAATCGCACCATCCGATCGGTAAATCCGAATGTCAAAGTTTTGGGGAATTCCCTGCTCGCTTGCTTCTTTAACGTAACTTACAAATAATTCCCGATCGTCGGGATAATATTGTTTTATATGGTCTTCAAACTCTGGTTCTCCCTGTGAGGGATTCATCCCAAAAATCCGAAACAACTCGGCAGACCAAGTAATTTTTTGCGTGGCTAGGTCAAAAGACCAACTGCCAATGTGGGCGATTCGTTGTGCTTCTTCTAGTTGTCGAGTAAGTTCCTGTTGGGCAATTTCGGCAGCTTTGCGATCGCTAATATCGCTATGGGTGCCAATCAACCGCAAAGGTTGACCTTCTTTGTCCCTTTCAGTCACCTGAGCGCGAGCTAAAATCCACTTGTAAGAACCATCTTTACAACGCAGGCGATGTTCATTCTCATAAGTAGATGTTTCGCCCTTTAGGTGTTTGCTAACAAGTTCATAGCATCGAGCTTTATCCTCTGGATGTACCCGACTATCCCACTCTTCTAAAGCATTGGCAATTTCATGCTCTGCGTAGCCCAGCATCGCTTTCCACTGCCGAGAAAAGATCGCTTCATTAGTTTTGAGGTTCCAATCCCAAGTGCCATCTCCTGCTCCTTCTATGGCTAATTTCCAGCGGTTATTACTTTCTTGCAAAGCGATTTCTGCTTGTTTTTGCTCGTGGATATAACGCGCTATTCCCAAGCAGGAAACTACTTGCCCATCGTCATTTCGCAGGGCTGATACATTTGAAGAGTGCCAGTAATAGTTGCCATCTTGATGCAAAACTCGGTATTCAATACCACGCACTTTCTCTCCTTGAAAAGAGCGATGCAGAGCATCTGCACAAATTGGTAAATCTTCTGGATAAACCCACTTAGGAAAAGCATGATCTAACAATTCTGCTAGTTCATATCCCATGACATCTTTGAATTGGGGGCTGACATAGCTGAATGTGGCATCGGAATTGATGATATAAACCATATCATTGAGATTTTCAATGATGCTACGGAATTTATTTTCACTTGTTCGTAGAGCAAGTTCTGTAGTTTTGCTGTCTGTGATGTTCCGAATATAGCCATGCCAAATGGTACTACCATCGGGTTTTCGCTGAGGTGTAGAATTACCTAACAACCAAAGCAATCGCCCATCGGGTAAACAAACTTGATATTCGCAATACCAAGGGATAAGATGTTCGGCGGATTCAAGAATGGATTGATAGACGCGATCGAGATCATCCGGGTGAATAACACTAAAAATCTTAGCAGCATCCTCCCGCACTTCTTCTGGGGAAACGCCAGAAATCTCTCGCAACCTTTCGCTGGAGTATGGAAAATGAGAAGTACCATCAGGACGCATCCGAAACTGATAAATAACGCCGGGGATGTGGCTGGCAATTTGCTTTAGGCGATGATCCTCTGTGGGGGTAGCTGGGCTCACAGGTTCAATGCCAGCCTCCCGTAATTGAGCTTGGGTTTGTTCGAGTTGGCGGGTAAGTTCTTGGACTTTTATCTCTGCTCGTTTGCGCTCTGTAATATCTCGCATTATTGATAGATGGCGGTGGGGTAGAAAGTTTGCCGTCGCTGCATATTCCACTACGCGAATCTC
>DCSN01000161.1 GCA_002325645.1 Pseudanabaena sp. UBA1465 | reverse complement strand
ATGAGTGTCGGGTATGTCACTTCAAAAAGATCATGAGATTGATTTTGAACACAAACAAAAATGGGCTGAAATACTTCAAAGAATACTTGTTTCTCAAGAGATTAATAACGCCAATCAGCTTTAATCGATAAAAACAACTAATCCGTAAAAAACGAAAAACATCTGAGGTGTTGAACTTAGCGTGTCAATTATAGGGTATCACCCTAAAAATATGAGTTAACATAGTACACATAGCTAATGTGTATGCATATATCAACGCATTAACATTACAGAAAACATACGAAACACGACAGCGCCTCGATCGCATTGCGTCCAGAGGCGATCATCGCTTAGATTTGTCTAGACATCACGATTACTGTTAATCTCTAGTGCAGACGATGATTAACAGGTTTCTCTATGCTCTCCAAAGTCCGTTTGCCCTTGTGGGTGACATCTCCGACCTTTATTTTAGGCTTGTTATGGTTATTAACCGCGATCGCCGATCGGTTGTGGTTTTCCCTAGACAATGCCCCACCCGCATGGGATCAAGGTGAGCATCTGAATAAAGCCCTGAATTTCTGGCGGGTATGGCAATCACCAGAGCGATTTTCGACGAACTGGTGGATAGATTTTTGGCAACAGGCTCCCACCTATCGCGCTCCTCTGACTTATCTATTTACGGTTCCGATTTTGCAATGGATCGGACAAACCTATGATGCGGCTACCTCAGTAAATCTTATTTTCACAGCGATTTTATTAGCTTCGGTCTATCACCTAGGCAAACATTTATTTTCGGCAACCGTAGGACTTTGGGCGGCGGTTTTTTGCGCGATCGCCCCATTTCTCGTATTTCAGCGTACAGATTATTTATTAGATTATCCCCTAGCGGCGATCGCGACCTTTAGCTATCTAGCCATGAGCAAGTGGCGCGATGCGAGAAGCTGGCGACAATGGACTTGGGCGATCGCTTCAGGAATTGGGGTAGGCGCTTGTTTTTTAACTCGTGGCACAGGCATTATTTTTATCTTTCTGCCCTGCCTATGGATAGTGTCGGGGACATTATGGCGCAGGCAGTGGATTAGACTGATCCAATTAGTTTTTCTATTTGTCGCTGCATGGTTCGTGATTGGGGGCTGGTTTACGACTAACTGGCTCACGATTATTAGTTCGACTTTGCAGACCAATGCCCTTGGCAACACCTTTTATAAGGCTCCTCAGGCTAATACCCTTGCGGGATGGTTGTTTTACGCGCAAATGTTGCCTGATATGTTTTCACCATTCTTGCTGTTTTCTAGCTTAGGATGTTGGCTATTATTTAGCGGTCGCTGGATTTGGCGAAAGTTAGCGATTACACCTCAGTTAGTGAAAGTGACAACCGAAGCAGCAGAGCCATCTCTAGAGGATGCTGCTCAAGATTCCCAGATTTCCCAAGCTTCAAAAACTGGCTATTCTCCCACTAAATCCAACGCGAGAACTTGGCGCTGGTTAGCCTTATTTACCTTAGGAACTTACATTCTCGTTTCTTTGGGAACACACAAACTTAATCGCTTCATTCTACCTTACTTACCTTCCGTCGCCATCGTCCTAGCCTATGGATTCTCTTTAGGAAAAGGCTTATGGTGGAATGGATTTCGTTATCTTGCAGTATCCCTTGCGGCTCTATCGGTATTTGTGCATCAGTTCCCCGTCTCCGCAGGGCTTGGCGTAATTGGCGAGAGACATTTCCCTGATGCAAGCGCAACCTATCCCCATGTAGAACTGATTAATACGATTACCCAAAAGCAACCCTATTTACGTTCTAATTTGGGGGTTCTCACCAATACCGCCCAACTTAATCCGATGACTTTTGATTTTTTTGGTGCAAGTACGGGCTTTCAAGTTTACGGTAGACAAGTTGGCATGAATCCCAAGTATGCAGAGCAAGATGGGCGATCGCTAACTTGGTATATCACCAAAACTGGCGATCAGGGTGACTATACGAATCTGGAAGCGGGACAGGTCGCATTAAAACAAAAATTGGAAAGTAGTGCCGATCTGCCAATTATCCAACAGTGGAAACTTCCCGATAGTAGTGACTTGCGACTCCATCAGCGTGAGCCTTTACCGCTTATGGTAACGCCTGTTCAGGGTGCTGCCAAAAGCGATCGCCTCCAACTCATCTCGGTGAATGTGCCAACCCAAGCGCCAAGTGGTCAGCCCGTGCCTGTCACCTATACATGGCAGGGCAATTGGGAAAACCTTAAAAATGCGATCATGGTGCTGACATGGCAACAACAGAATGGTAAAGCCTATTGGATACATGACCATGCGATCGCCTTTGGTAATCTCTATCAAGCACCTACTGAAAATACCAATAGTGGTGAATTTCGGGTTACGGAGGTTACGGCCATGTTGCCCCCAGCCACTTTACCCAATGATACCTACGTTCTCAAAGCCACAGTTCTAGATCGGAAAACGGGAGCATTTTTATCTTTAAATATTCCATCTGTGCAAATAGAACTAGCGCCCGTTTTACCTCAGCCTGCACCAGAGTTAGATCTACAAACCCAGTTAAGTCAGCTTACAACTCTTTTACCTGCGGGAAAAATCGATCCCATCTTTGTGGAACTCGCCACGATTAATCAATACGATCCCACTCAAGATTATGTCCTACAAGCTGAAAAAAGTTTGAGCTATCGTGTGCAGCAGTCAGATTCTAACGATCCCAATCGGATTCCCCTGCTTTATAATCTTGCCTTCACCTATATTTTGCAAAAACAACCACAACCCGCGATCGCCACCTTTGAAAAGCTGACCATCCTTGATGCTCAAAATCCCTATGCTTGGACATATTTAGGCTTTGTGCATTTATATAACTGGCAAGGCGCACAGGCTCAAGCCGCCTTTGACAAAGCCGCTCAAATCAACCCACAGTTACCCGAACTGCGAACCCTAAATATTGTTGCCGCCGCCATGCAATTTAACATTCCCAAAGCGTTACAGTTGCTAAATACCCCGAAATAATTTAACGCGCATCGCGCGTTAAATTATCACTCAATAAATACATTCAGGTAGAAGATAACTTATGTTCCCTAAATACTCCTTCATTGTGCCAATTTACAATGAAGAGGAAGTAATTCCAGAACTGTACTCTCGAATTACAGCGATTATCGATCGGTTAGATGGTGATTCTGAACTGATTTTTATTAATGATGGTAGCCGCGATCGCTCCTTGGTCATGCTGCAAGAACTTCAGCAAAGGGATCAACGGATTTGTTACTTGAACTTGGCGCGCAATTTTGGTCATCAGATTGCTGTTACCGCAGGTTTAGCTTTTGCCAGAGGGCAAGCTTGTATTATTCTGGATGCGGATTTGCAAGATCCACCTGAATTAATTCCTGACATGATCAAGCTGTGGAATCAAGGCTATCAAGTTGTCTATGCTCAAAGATTACAGCGTCATCAAGAGAGCTTATTTAAACGTCTCACCGCCTACGTTTTCTATCGCGTTCTCAAAAGCCTTGCCGATGTGGACATTCCCACAGATACGGGGGATTTTTGTTTGATGGATCGACAGGTTGTGGATGTTCTTAATAAAATGCCAGAGCGCAATCGCTATATTCGTGGCTTGCGATCGTGGGTGGGCTTTAAACAAACCGCGATCCCCTTTGACCGTGATCCCCGCTTTGCAGGAAAAGTAAAATATACATTTCGCAAATCCTTTAGTTTAGCGATTAATGGTTTAGTTTCTTTCTCCAAATCACCGTTACGCCTATCCACTTATTTAGGATTGATTGCGGCGTTAGTCGCCATACTGATGGCGCTAATCGTCATTTATTGGCGGATCAACGAACCCAAATCTCCCGTAACTGGTTATACGATTATTGCTAGTGCCATATTTTTCTTAGGTGCAGTACAGTTGTTTTGTATTGGCATTTTAGGCGAATATATTGGCAGGATTTACGACGAGGTGAAATGCCGACCTTTATATACTCTTGCGGAAGTCAGTGGCTTTGATCAAACCGATGATAGTACTTTTGTCTAATGAGGATTTCCTGTATGCAGTGTAAGCCTATGTTACTCAGCGCGATCGCCACAAGCATGACGATTTTAGCGATCGCCCCACCAATATTCGCCAATCCTGTGCCGATCTCATGGAAAATTAGCCAACAGGACACAAATAATTTACCGCAGACAGCAACATTAATCTATGTCGCGCCAAGGGCAAATGCGAGTGGTGATGGTTCGCTAAATAATCCCTATGGGTCGATTACGGCAGCATTGGCGACAAAACCTGTAGCAGGTTCGGTAATTCAGCTACAACAGGGAGTTTATAGCGCTGAGACGGGGGAATCTTTTCCCCTCAGACTTCCCGCAGGTGTGACGCTGCGCGGTGAACCAACGGTTAGAGGGCTTAATACGATCATTAAGGGAGGTGGCAAATTTATTAGCCCTTCCTTTGCTAGTCAAAATATTACAATTCTGACCAATGATGATGTCAGACTGGAAGGAATGACGCTGACCAATCCCAATACTAGAGGGACGGCGGTTTGGGTTGAGTCCGCGAAAAGAGTGACGATCGCTAATAATACTTTGACGAATAGCGATCGCGAAGGGGTCTTTTTAACGGGAACTGCTGAGGCGATCGTGAGTGAAAATGTTTTTAAGAAAAATGGCGCAAATGGACTTTCGGCGGTGGGCAGCAGCAGGGGTGAAATTAAGAATAATACCTTTGAAAGTACGGGGTTTGGCTTAGCGATCGGGCAGAAATCACGGGTAAACATCAGCAATAATAATATTCTCAATAATACCGATGGCGTGATCATTTCTAATCTATCGGCTCCCACTTTGAGAAACAACCTGATTGCCGATAATCAGCGTAATGGAATTGTGATTCTCAAAGATCGTAAGGGCTATCCCACACCCGATTTAGGAACTTCTAGGGATCTAGGCAAAAATATTTTCCGCAATAATCTTGATAAAGATCTCAACAATAATTCGGGTGTAACTCAGGTTGCGGTGGGGAATGAACTCAATCCTAAAAAAATCGCAGGAGATTTTGCCTTTGTAGGCGAATCGGCAACGGCTCCCGCGCCACAGATTGCCACTCTACCCGTGCCAGCGATTACGCCGAATTTGCGATCGCAGCCCAGCTTTAATCTTCCTGTTACAACACCAACGGTATTACCACCATCCCGTAACAGCGTCTTGATTGAGCCTTTACCAGATGTGCCGCCGCAAAGAGTAACTCCTTCTATTACGGCTCAAAATCCCACTGATATTCTGATCGATCGCGATCCCATTCCTGCGCTCCCACCACAGATTGCGACACCATCACTATTTATCCCCAACAATCCCCCAGCCCAAACGATTCCTGCTACTCCCATTCCTTCGCAAGCTGCGCCAATTTCCATTTCACCAAGCCCAATTCCCTACAATGCTAAGGTAGCCGCCCTAGTTCCACCGCCTGCCCGTGAGACATTTCCTTATTTGGTCGTCATTCCAGCTTCAGACAATATCTCGCTTGATCGCGTCCAAAGTGTTGTCCCCACCGCCAAAATCATTCCCTCTCGCTTCGGCAATATCATCATGGTGCAAGGATATCCCGATCGCGATCGCGCTGAAGTTTTAAAAACAATTATGCGATCGGAAATCGGACTTGATGCCCGTGTTATTTATCAAAACAATCTATAGAAAAACCCCTCAAACATCATGCCAGAAACATTAACTTCCAATTCATCATCCATGACTGAACCGATGATCGTCGCGCAAAATGTACATAAGTGGTATGGCAATTTCCATGTTCTTAAAGGCGTAAGCTTGACCGTAAATCGAGGAGAAGTGGTGGTAATCATGGGACCCTCTGGCTCAGGTAAATCAACTTTTGCGAGAACCTTCAATGCTTTGGAAGAATATCAACAGGGCAAAATTTTTGTAGATGGATTTGAGCTATCTCCCGCAAATCATCGCAATATTGATGTGATTCGTCGCGAAGTGGGCATGGTGTTTCAGCAATTTAATCTATTCCCTCATCTCACCGTTCTCCAAAATATTACCCTCGCGCCGTCATGGGTTCGCAAATGGTCAAAGACTAAAGCCTCTGAAGTGGCGACCCAATTATTAGACCGTGTTGGCATTGCTCAGCAAGCCCATAAATATCCATTACAGCTATCGGGTGGGCAGCAGCAACGGGTGGCGATCGCCAGAGCTTTAGCGATGCAACCAAAAATTATGCTCTTTGATGAGCCGACTTCTTCCCTCGATCCTGAGATGGTGCGCGAAGTTTTAGACGTAATGCGATCGCTTGCTGATTCGGGCATGACGATGGTAGTCGTCACCCATGAAGTCGGCTTTGCCCGTGAAGTCGCTGATCGCATTGTATTTATGGATGGCGGCGTAATTGTGGAGGAGGCAACTCCTGAAGAGTTTTTCCAAAATCCCAAAGAAGAACGCACTAAGAAATTTTTGTCACAGATTTTGTAGCGATCGCTAGAGGACAACCTTGAGAGTTTGTTCTATGACTTCTTGATATTCCGTGACTCCATACAATTTATAAGCAATTTGATCGATTTGTGCTTGAATCTCAGCTTGTCGCAGCAGAATATTTTCTAAGTCAGATCGCCCTGCTTCTTGTTGGACTCGTTGCTCGATGACTTCGAGTCCGCGCAAATTACTAATGCGATCGCGGTCATATTGATAAACTTTCAAGACTTCAAAGGCAGTATTTAGCAAGTTGCTAATATCACGATTTAGCTTTTGTTTGCGGTGAAAATCTTGATCAAATTCAATTACATAAATTAATCGAGCCAGTAAATAGCGGCGCAGGAAGTTATTACGGATTTTCACGGTGACAAGTTCGATCCATTCGCGATCGCCTTCTTTCCAATCTTCGTCTTCGGTAATTTCTCCCCAAAGGCGATAACCGTCAATGGTTGGTGCAATTTTTAAAGATAATAAATGTCCTTCACGGTTGGGGTTGGGGCTGACATATTCGACATCTGCGCTGTAGTCGCCTGTGATGTTGTGATAATGGGTTGCGGAGACTTCGGTGTATGGAATAGCTGAAGATTTGGATTGATAGGCAGTGATGATCGAGTAGCGATCGCGCCAAATTTGATGTGCTTCTTTGCCAAGTTGAGCTAGTTCTTGAAAGTCTGGATTATCTTCTGGATTCTCAAATACAGGAATCGGTAAATCACCAACTTGATTAGCAAAATATTCAAACATTCCCGAACTCGTTAGTTTACCCAATCCTCCCAAAGCTCGATAACGGAACTCTAATACTTGAGAATTTAGCAAGGCTGTCAGCACATATAACCGATTTAGTCTAATATCCTCCACATCATAGGAATAAATATCTTTTAAGAAAATTGCAGTTGTATCCGTTAGCCCTGCTAAATTCCCCTCAATGTCAACACTAAAGCGATTGGAACTAGCTCGATAGGGACAAAGAATTTTGGGGCGAAAATGCGAATGCTCACCTTTGCGTCTCGAACGATGTAAAGCGTACCAATGACAACTACCTTCTTTATAAGCTGCACGATTTTCTAATGCTTCGCGATGTTCATTTAAGTGTTTTTTGACTGCTATGGGTAAATCTTTGAAATCATCATCATTTTCTACATATAACAAATAAATTCCATCAGCAACAAATCCATAAGCCTCGATTTCAGAATTAGTAATACGTTGATGTAAGCGATCGCTAGGAAATTTCTTGGGAAATCCTTTGGCTGGCGCAAAAATACTATTTTCTCCAGTTTGAATCCCCTGTTCGACAACATCACAAAGATTTGAGTCCTTTAACTTGATACCCGCAGTATCAATGATTTGAAAAATCTCTAAATAGGGAGAAATACTCCAACGAGCAGACTCTAAATTGTTTTGAACAACTTCAACTTTTGTACAGCCATTATCTATTAATTCAAATAATTTTCTAGCATTAAGTACAAACTTAACTTTTTCAAAATCTAATACACAGTTTGCAGAAAAAGCATGATCGGGCGATGGAGTTGATTTCTCAAACTGAACAATAGCAGTAGCAATACCTGCTTTAAAAACTTTGTGACCTAAGAAGTCGAGAAGATGGATGATTTTTGTGTTTTGGCTGAGAAATTCGCGTAAATTTTTTGACTTATCGCCTTGAATAAAAGCACGAGAAACAATAAAACTCAATGTTCCTGATTGCTTGAGTAATTCATAACCCCAACGTAAAAAGTAAAATAAAATATCAGTTTTATCGGTGTAAATATCAGTATAAATTGTCTTCAGCCACAACAATTCCGATGCACCTCTACCAAATGTAGCATCAACACTAAAATAAGGTGGATTACCAATAATTGCTGCAAATCCCCTTTGCTCTGCTGGTAAACGTGGATCGAAAACATGGGAAAATTCTACTTGCCAATTAAAAGGACGCTTGACGATCGCATCTTCTAAAGCCGTAGGAATTAACATTAATTGTGATTTCAATCGCTCAAGTTCAGCAACTGTCCAGTCAGGCAAGATTCTCGCAGATTCTGACGTGAGATACTCACGAATAGTGATAATTTCTTTCTCACTTGCCTCTCGATTTTTAATTGACTTAATTGCTTCTTGTAAACTCTGATCACTAGCAAAAAAAGCCGTTAATACTGGATTAATTTGTTGATTAATTTCGGCAATACAATGCTCTAAATTTGTTACTGATTGGGCGCGATCGCGTTCTGATAAAGTCACATTTCTAGCCGCGATCGCTAAATCGGCTGCCTTTGCCAACTGCTCCGATACAGGCTCCAAATTAGCAGGTGAATGAATTAAACTATTGCCAACCCGAATATTTAAAGCCAAAGCAGGTAACTTAGAATTAAGCGTTTTTCGCTTGCCATAAACGTTAGGACGAGCGCGAAGTAACCTAGTCCATAGTGATAATTTTGCTAAAAGCACCGCTTGTGGATCGAGATCGACACCATGCAACATTTTTACAACGATACTTTCTTCGATATTGTTAATCGGAATTGCCGCCGCATGACTAAATAAATCACCATTACCTGAAGTCAAATTAGGATTTTCGCAAGCCTTGTTATAGCGCTTTAACTCATCTAATAAATAATCAAAGGCTCCCAATAAAAATGAACCCGAACCACAGGCAGGATCGCAAACCGTGATTTCTAGAACTGAACTAGCTATGTTATATGCATCTGTAAAATTATGGGCTTGTAGTAAAGCGATCGCCTGATCAATTTTTGTTTCTACCAAAGGTTGCAAAGTCTGGTAAACAATGCGCTGCACAATATATTCAGGCGTATAGAAAACTCCCTCCCGCTTACGAGTTTGTTGGTTTTCCAGAATCTTGACTTGATGATCATTTTCAATTAATTGGTGAGCCAAAAACTGCTCATAGGCAGTGCCTAAAATATCCTGAGTTAAAGTCGTAAAGTCATAATTATAAATCGAGCGATATTCCGTTAAAGTCCCCGCGATCGCATACAGTAATCCCTCTTTTGGCAAAGCATTAACAATAATCAACGGCTCCAAATATTCACTTTCAATATCTAATTCATCCACCCATGACGGATGAAAAAGCTCCGTATTATAGCCCACCCAAGTATTCCGAAATCCTTTACGCAGTTCTTCGATAAATGGCAAATCAGCAAAAGTCTCCTGCCAATTGTAATAAATTCTCCCTAAATAGTTATAGGGCATTTCTGAACTAAAAGCTTCTAATAATCGAATCAACAAAAAGCGATTGAGAATGACTTGCGAAGCTTCTCTAATTTTTTCTAAACCCAGTTCAGGTTGCGAAGCTTTAATTCCATTCGCCAGAATCGCCCGCCAAATTTTTAAATCCGCTAAAAACCTTGCCCCTAAACCTTCTCTAGTATTTTCTGTATAGTAAGCTGATAAGCGATCGCCGCGTAAATTCTCCCTAGCCAAACAACTATACAAGCGTTCTCTTAATTCAGGATCATTTTGCAAATCCTCAATTTTAAACTGCCAAAATGGGGTCTTATCCTGTAAACGCAACACATACCATTCTCGAAAGTTTGATAAGACAATCCACAATACAGGCTGATCATTAGCAATATCTAAACTGTAATCGCGCAAATAATCCAATACCTGCTGCTTATTACTTTCCCAAATATCCTTATCCCACAGACTCTTCGCCTCAAACATCAGCATAGGTCTAGCCCCAGCTTCAGGCTTGAGCAAATAATCAACCCAAGTCGTAGTCCGAATTAGGCTTTTAATCTTCCCCTCTGGTGTCCGACATTCAGTCATATAGCCTAAAGCATTTAACAAAGGCTCCAATAAACGACTTTTGGTAGCCTCTTCTGGTTTGCCCTCTCGCGGCGATCGCTGCATTTGCTCAGCTTCAACCACTAAGCGCAAAATTTCAGCTTGAAAATTTTCTAAGGACATAATTGCTGAAAATATAAGGACTATACTAAAGTGATTTTAGACTGAATTACTGCTTCACTCAATGCAACCCACTGAGTAACATCAAGATCTTCGGCGCGGACTTGTCCATTAATTCCCATTGATTCCAAAATGAGAACCAAGCGATCGCGATCTATTTCGGCAATCAGATTGTTGCGTAACATCTTGCGCTTAGTCGCAAAGCCTAAGGTCAGCAATCGTTCTAAAAACTTAGGATCGCTGGCGGGAGTCACGGTTGGACGCGGAATAATCCGAACAACGGCAGAATTCACCTTTGGCGGTGGATAGAACGCAGAGGCAGGAACATCGCAAATAAACTGACAATCGGCAAGGTATTGCATCTTGACACTGAGAGCATTGTAGGCTTTGTGACCAGCTTTGGCTGCAAGGCGATCGCCGATTTCTTTTTGGACTAATAGGACAATTTGCTCAAATTGCTGCACAGGTTCCGCTAAGGTTCCCAATAACCTTTTGAGAATCTCGCCCGTGATGTTGTAGGGAATATTGGCAATGACTTTATTAGTTTGTGAAGGAATCGGAATATCGAGAATGCTGCCCTCGATTAATTGGAAATTTTTTTGCGTCATGGTTTTGCGAAGCTTTTCGCAAAGATCGCGATCGATTTCCACGGCGGTGAGGGACTCCACAAAGGGCAGTATTAACCGAGTAAGGTTGCCAGTCCCTGGTCCAATTTCTAAAATGCGATCGCTTGGTTGTAACTGTCCTGCCAGCAAAATTTTGTTAAGTACTTTGTCGCTCTGCAACCAATGTTGCCCGAATTGTTTGCGAGGACGAATTTTGCTGGAGCTATAAACTGGTTTATCGAGATTGGTCATAAAAATAATACGGTAAGTGAGAAACTCAGTGCTTTAGCGCTGAGAGGGAAACGAGCGTTGCTATTTATTGCCTTTAATCTTTTCGTCTGACTATAATCACAGGATAAATATTATAATGTGATTATGACTCAAAGAGCTTTCAAGTACCGATTCTATCGGTAGTGTTTCAACGGTTTGAAGTTGGTGTTGAACTAGGGACAATTCGTTGGTCAAATGGTGCGGACTTCGCTCCTGAATATCTATATTTTCTGGCGTTTTGTGATTTACCTGAGTTTCAAGAACAGTTTCAAAAGTGGGGGTATTTACAAACTAAGGTTGTAGTAAATGTGTAAAAGAGATCGCCTCCCAATCAAATTCAAAAAACAGCGATCGCCTATTTTCTAGGTTAACATCCACGCTTTGGCTTACAGTCTGCAAAACTTATTGCCTCTGTATCCAAAAAACTAGCGATCGCCATCTCAAGTGTTGCTTCTATTGGATAATCAATTTCTTTGGATCGGGCAATAATTGCTGCTCGAATTCTCTCAGGCAGAAATTTTAAAATAACTTCTGCATCTTTGGATGAGATTCGTTCTAACAATTCTACTTGCATAAATTTACTACTCCATTGGGATTTGGACATTGTATGGAGGCTCAGTAGCTGGAGATTTATGGATTTTCAGATTTCATTAATATCTGGTCGTCTAACTGTGATGAATTTTGCTTAATTAATCGCATTAGCAACCTTAGTCCTTCATTGACTGATCCCGAATTTGGAAATAATTTAGCAACATCAGGATCTAGGGTGACGGTGATAGCGCTTTTCTTTCTTCCCTGACCACGAGCAACAACGGTCATTTGAGTAAAATCATATTCAGGAAGTAAATCATCTTCCATGTCAATCTCAAAGTTCTGATTCATATGCTTTACGCTCTTTACAAGTAGCTGGACGGACGCTAATTAAACGTGTTGTATTTTGTCTTTCTGTGTAAGATACGACTAGTAGTCTACCTCTAGCCGATTCTCCCATGATAATAAAATGTTGTTCTTGAATGGAATGTGTCGGATCGGCAAAAGTTAAAAACAAAGGATCGTCAAAGGCAGAGGTTGCTTCATCAAAGGATACTCCATGTTTAGCGAGGTTACTTTTGGCTTTGGTTTCGTCCCAATCAAACAGCATGGGTTAATTTTTCAACATTATTCTTAGAATTATACTGGATCGCCCCCAACCAAACAACAACAGCGATCGCCTATTCATCTCCCCATAAAAAAGCGATCGCCCATAACCAAAATCAACAATCGCCCCTTCATCTCCCCCACAACAAAGCGATCGCCTCTAACCAAAATCAACAACCAGCGATCGCCCCTAATCAAGTAGCAACAATCGATCGCCCATTTTCTTGCAAAAAACTTATTTTTTAATCCAAATTGGCTGACAAGTTCTCAATCTGAGATTAAATGTAAAATCTTGAGATGTAATGATTCGCTGTAATTATCTTCATAGATTAGTGACTTTATAATCTCGCCTAGTATTTCCTTATTGATTTTCCCTTCTGCAACCCAAACTGAAATATTCTCCATTTTAATTACAAAATCTTTTACTGCATAGTCATAGCCATTTAGTTTTAAGAAATAGCTTCCTAGAGCAATGCTAGAACGTTTATTACCATCACTAAAAGCATGAGATTTAATTATGGAGAATACCAAATGAGTCAGTTTCTCTTCTATTGTCGGATAATAGTCATCATTTTGGATATGTTCAAGTGGGCTTTCCAGTAATCCTAGATTGTTAATTCCATGCATACCTCCTGATTCATTGATAATCCAGTCATGAACTTCAATAGCATGAGCAACATCAAAATAAAGAATTATTTCATTCATGAATTATCGATCCTTCAGTCTTTTAAAGACTGCCAAAGTATCAGGCTCAGCTAATTGCTCTTCTAGAGATTTACTAGCCTCACCTAAAAATTTCTCGAAATCAGATTCTGGAACAGTTTGAATATAAGACGCTAATTTTTGGTGGAGTGCGTCTCTAAAAGTAAGATCTCGGCTTGCCATCTTTACACGCGCATCTTCAATGATCGGTTTGAGATAGGGGTTATTTGCTGCAACTTCCATCAACTGATCCAATTCTGATGGTTGAAGTTTACGTTCTAGTTGCTCAGATTTAGCTTTTATCTCCACAGCTAGACCATTTTCTATACTAGATATTGCTTTTAGCACTTCTGAATAGAGAGTTTCACGTACC
>DCSN01000088.1 GCA_002325645.1 Pseudanabaena sp. UBA1465 | reverse complement strand
CGCATTTACTATAACGGCAAATACTTTAGCTATCCCCTCAAAGCTTTTGAAGTCTTATTTGCCTTGGGAATTGTGGAAAATATCCGCATCTTTTTTTCTTATTTAGTAGCAAAACTGTTACCCAACCGCCACCCTAAAAACTTTTCAGAATGGGTAACAGCTAAATTTGGCAAGCGTTTATTTGAGATATTTTTTGAAGGTTATACAGAAAAACTTTGGGGGATTCCCTGCACTGAAATTAGTGCTGAATGGGCCGCCCAGCGGATTAAAGGACTTTCGCTGCTCAAAGCACTTCGCACCGCCTTTTTTGGTAGTGATGGCAAAGTTAAAAGCCTAATCGATCAATTTCAATTTCCCCGTTTAGGCTCAGGCCAATTATACGACAAAATCAGCGAATATCTACTGGAAAAAAATCAGGAAATTCTCCTGAATACAGAAGTAGTGCGGGTGCACGAGCACAACAGCCGCGTCACTCAACTCACTCTGAGAAATCGCCAAACCGGAGTAGAGTCAACGGTTGGCTGTAGTGCAGTGATTTCCTCAGTGCCGCTGAATACATTAGTAAATCAAATGATTTCACCCCCCCCCGTAAGCAAATCTTATCATTGGCGCGATCGCTCAAGTTTCGCAACACAATTCTCGTTTATCTAATAATTGAAGGTAGTCAGTTATTCCCTGACAACTGGCTTTATATCAACGAGCCCAGTGTCAGCGTCGGGAGGGTGACTAATTTTGCCAATTGGTCGCCCCAGATGCTACCGAACCAGCACCAAACGCCTTTATGCTGCGAATATTGGTGTAATCTCGACGAACCGATGTGGCGGCAGCCAGAAGCTGAACTTTTGAGTTTAGCCGAACAAGAATTGAGAAAAATTAAGCTGCTTCGCGATGAGAAGATTGCGGGAGGTTTTGTAGTTCGCTTGCCGCGTACTTACCCAATTTATGCAGGGGATTACAAATACATTTTATCAGAAATTCAAACTTATATCAAGCAGTTTGAGAATTTGCAAGTTGTGGGTCGTTACGGTGCTTTTAAGTATAACAACCAAGACCACAGTTTGTTGATGGGGATTTTAGCTGCCCAGAATGTATTGAACCCAGGGAAGCATGACCTTTGGGAGGTAAATTCTGACAGTGAATATGTGGAGGAAGCGAGTGTTGATGCTGCGACTACTGCCGCTAGGCTAGCTGGTGTTGGAAGGCGACGAAAAATCCTACATTTTTTGCAGCAACGGATATCAAAGAATAGATTTTAGTGGGACTAAGAAACCGGGTTTTTCACGACAATACTTCGTTATCACCCACAGATTTGGTAAAAAACCCGGTTTCTGACTACCTTGCGTAAGTCCCGATCGATTTATTGCTTTCAATGAGAATTAAATAGATGAATAATACAAAAATTTATGGCTTTAATTTCACAATCAGGGGAGTGCTAACAATAGCTTTTTTACTGAGGTGCTTATTAACAAGTGTGGTCTTTGCTATTAACCACACATCAGGAGCGTACACTCTTGACACCGAATTATACCTGATAACAGCCAGAAAGTTAATAGAGTCAGGTCAATTTGCAAATAGCGTACAGCCTGAAATTTTCCGCACTCCTGGCTATCCACTATTATTAATACCAGGAATTTTATTAGGTCAGCAAGAACTTGTGGCAATCTTCATTCAAATAATGCTGAGCTGCTTCACGATATTTGTAATATACAAAATTGCATTGGCTATTTGGGGTGAAAGCAAAATTGCAACTTTTTGTGCCTTGCTGTATGCAGTTGAACCAGTATCTATCCTATGGCTGACGCTGCTGATGCCTGAAACTCTGTTTACGGCATTAATTACCTTATTCATTTATCTACTGATAAAATACTTTACTGAAAAGTCGTGGAAATATTTACTATGTGCAGCAATTACCTTGGCTGCATCTATATATGTTCGACCTATAGGGTATTATTTACCTTTTCTTATCGCTGCTATCTTATTGATAGATAGCTTGACAAAGATTCAAAAAAATAAGATTTTGATGATTCATGCTTGCGTCTTCTTTCTAGTCGCGATGGGTAGCGTTGGTATTTGGCAAGTCAGGAACTATGTAAAAACGGGATATTCGGGATTTGCGGCTGTTTCTGATTACAATCTATATTGCTATAACGGTGCATCTGTAATTGCTAAACAAAAAAATATAACATTTGAAGAGATGTCTGAACAGCTTGGATGTAATAATCCCGCAAAGTATTTAAAATTTCATCCCGAACAGCAAGAATGGAGTCAGAGCAAAATTTATCGTTACATGGGGAAAGAAGGGAAAAAAATGATTATGAGCAATACTTGGGATGCGTCAATTGTTCATTTAGAAGGAACTCTTAGAACCTTGATTGAGACACCCGCAAAGCTGTATCTAAAACGATTCACTAAGCAACGTAGGCCGGCTCTAAGCCTTTCCTCTCAAATTCCTAAACTTTTAACTGGTCAAACAAGCTGGAGAGTAATATTTAGTAATTTTCACATTTCGCCTCTAGTCTTTTTTGCTGACTTAAGTTTGTTATTAATATTAGGAGCATATTTGTTAGGTGTTACCGCAGCTTTGCTATCCAGTAATTTCCTGAAAAATAGGGCAATGATAATGCTTGTCAGCATAGCCGCATACTTCCTTGCTGTATCCGGTGGGGTTGCTGGTGGCTATAGGTTTCGCCTTGCCATTATGCCAATAATCTGTCTGCTGGGTGGATATGGCTTGTGGCTGATTGTAGATAAAATTAAGCCAAAAAATATTCAGGAGTAAGGAGATATATAGCTGGTAATTTTCACATCAAATAGTCCAGGACGCATTGGGACTGAGAAACCGGGTTTTTTACGACAATACTTCGTTATAACCCAAAGATTAGGTAAAAAACCCGGTTTCTGACTACCCCTGCGTAAGTCCCGATCAAATATGCAGTATTAACAGAGTATTTATTGCTTTCAATGAGGATTAAATAGATGAAAAATACAAAAGATTCTGGCTTTAGTTTTATAATCTGGGGAGTGCTGTTAGTCGCGTTATTGATGAGGTTTTTACTGCCTGTTTTAGCTTTGAGTATTACCCAAGATTTAGAAATGTTTAATAGAGGTGATACATTGTCATTCATAATCCCTGCAAAAAAGCTAATAGAATTCGGTCAGTTTTTAAACATTGATAATCAACCAGAACTATTTCGCACTCCTGGTTATCCTTTACTACTAATTCCCGGACTATTAGTAGGTAATGTGGAAAATGTGACCATTTTTATTCAAATAATTCTAGATTGTTTGACTGTATATCTGATCTACAAAATTGCTTTGCTCCTCTTTGAAATAGATGAAATTGCCATTGTATGTGCTTTACTATATGCCATTGAACCCTTGCCAATACTCAGGTCAGCTTTTTTAATGTCTGAGACTTTACATACAACTTTATTAACTTTGTTTTTGAAGCTGCTGTTAGAATACTTCAAGAATAAGTCAGGAAAACACCTGGCTTTGGCAGCTATGACTTTAGCAGCATCTATTTATGTCAGACCAATCGGATATTATTTGCCTTTCCTGATAATTGGTATCCTCCTAGTCTGGAATTTTAAAAATATGCAGGACAGGAAAATTTTAATTATTCATACCTGTATTTTTTTGGTAGTGGCGATGGGTAGTATTGGTATTTGGCAAACCAGAAACTATGTCAAAGCAGGATATTCTGGATTTGCTGCTGTTTCTGATTACAACCTATATTGCTATAATGGAGCTGCTTTAATGGCCGATCAAAAAAGCATAGAGTTTGAAGATAGCCACGAACAATTGGGGTGTACTAAACACGAGAAATATTTTATGCTTCATCCTGAACAGCGACAGTGGAGTCAGGCTCAAATCTACCGTTACATGGGTAAAGAAGGAAAAAAGATGATTTTGAGTCAGCCTTTAACTTACTCAATAATCCATTTAAAAGGAATGTTCGCGACTTTAGTTCAGACCCCAGCCAACCGATATGTACCATTATTCGTGGGGCGGTTCGATCGATCGCTCACTCCTTCATATCAAAATCTCGATCGATACAGCTATATCATATTTTGGACTAATTTAAGCCTGTCATTATTATCAGGCGTATATCTTTTAGGTGCAGCCACAGCATTACTATCAAAGAGATTCCTGAATAATCTGTCAATGATTACGCTTGTCAGCGTCGCTGTCTACTTCCTGACTGTATCAGGTGGGATAGTTGGCAGCCATAGGTTTCGCCTTGCCATTATGCCAATAATCTGTCTTCTTGCTGGATATGGTTTGTGGCTAATTGTAGATAAAATTAAGCCAAAAAATATTCATGATTAAGGCGACATTGGTAACTTTACTCGTTTCTGGCCCGAAGAATTAGTATTATTGAACGAACCGCGAAGACGCGAAGGACGCGAAGGAAGAAAAGAGAAGGAAGAAGGAAGAGGTGGATAGGTAATATCGAGTTGGCAATGTTGGGGTAATTCGATCGCGCTATAATTATTAAGCTTATTGCTGGATATTTGCCCATGACTAATTCTGTTTCAGTCCCCGCCCAACCTCTAATTATAGGAGTTACCGGTGCATCGGGACTGATTTACGCGGTGCGAACTCTCAAATATCTCTTGGAAGCCGATCGCGCGATCGAACTCGTGGCTTCCAAGTCTACTTACATGGTTTGGCAAAGCGAACAGAACACCCGAATGCCCGCAGAACCGACGCTTCAAGAGGAATTCTGGCGGGCACAAGCTGGAGTCCCGACAATGGGTAAACTCCGCTGTCATCCGTGGCAAGATGTCGGTGCTAATATTGCTAGTGGCTCCTTTCGCACCCAAGGGATGATCATTATTCCCTG
>DCSN01000186.1:20376-24527 GCA_002325645.1 Pseudanabaena sp. UBA1465 | reverse complement strand
CAAGAATTTGTAAAAAGGGATGTATTCGACAAAGAATATGTTGATGCTGCTGGACAATCTAATCGGGATAGAATGACACAGGGCTTATCACCAATTGGACGTGATGGGAAACCTGTAAATCTTCATCATATGAAACAGCAGAATAATGGGACTATTGTTGAACTTACGAATACAGAGCATAACGAATACTCTAAGACTTTACATCGTTATACAGAAAAATCTGAAATTAATAGAGATGAATTTAACAAACTAAGAGCCGTATATTGGAAAGAGAGATCCAAGGATTTTACATAAAATGAGCGCATCAAATGAGCTTGAATCAATCATGTGCATAAGACTGCCTGAAGATTACAAAGAATTTATCAATGACTTTGGTTATGAAGTTTTTGAGAATATAAGTATGGAAGTCTATGGATATAAGCCTAGTTTCGATATAGGTACACTCCCATGTGTAGTTGCCGCTACAAGAATGAATCAAGAAGACTATAGCCTTAAGAAAAATGAAATTGTTATTTCAAATACTGGCTACGAAGATTTCCTAGTGATTCTTGATGTAGAGACTGGCGATGTTTACGATCTAAATAGGAGTAGATTAAAAAATACACTTGCTAATTCTTTTTCTAATTGGTTATCTGATTTGAAGACACAAAATAACTCTTAAGAAGGGCTACTATTATTTGACCTGAAGAATTTAGAGGCTCTACTTGCTGTTAATACTGTCTAATAGTGAACATATTAATATGACAACAAATCTACAGAATCCTAACTACCGTTCGGACAACACATAGATGCTTGCAATAATTTTTCTTGCCCCAGATCTAAAATAACTGCTACCTTTTAAGTTAAGTTAGAACTTTAAATATAGCTTCTGGCAAAGAGCAAAAATAATATGAATGTTAGTTTTTCTCAAGATGCAAAGAGATCTCTTACCCATAGCCTTGATGCTTGCTATGTAGGCTTTTACTTTTGGTTAGGTGATTTTACTCTCAGAATAGGAGGGATAGACCTCACAGGCTCTAATATCACTTACCCTTACATTGTTCCTACCTTTATTGGTTTTGGTTATGTACTACCTAACTACATTTCTTGGCATACACCCTTTAGTAAGTTTAGAAAGCTAACCGATAAGAATAAGTCAGCAGATCTCATGGACATTACTGCATGACTTTAGGTAAACATGAGATTAAGGGCATAACTCTAAATCAAGTAAAACCTATGCCAGCTTCTACCTTTGAAAAACTGATGGTAGAGGCTGGTTATTTTAAGTTTGGTAGCGTTCCTACTTTTCAAAGTAGATGGTTTGTATATTTTGAACATTCAGCTTTCGGTAGGGTAGAAGCTGTCTATTCGCCTGACAAGAAAGTAGTAATCACTGCCTACCATCCTGACTAATTTACACTGAGAATGTCGGGGGTTCGAGTCCCTCAGCGCCCATATACATCAAACTTTTCCTATGTAATGTTATAGAATCGATGGCTGAAGCAGTTAAAACTGCTTCAAAAACCGTAAATCGCTGTTAAATAGACGACGGATATCATCAATTTTATGTAGAACCATAGCGACCCGATCTACTCCAAATCCCCACGCAAAACCTGTAACTAATTCGGGATCATAACCAACGGCTTTGAATACATTCGGATCGACCATGCCACAACCGCCAAGTTCTAACCAGCGTCCATTCCACATTACATCAACTTCGGCTGATGGTTCGGTGAAGGGGAAATAGCTGGGGCGAAAGCGAATTGGACATTCTCCCAAAAGTTCTTCGACAAAGGTTTTCACAGTGCCTTTAAGATCGCCGAAGGTTAGCCCTTCTTCAACCGCCAATAGCTCAATCTGATGGAAAATCGGCGAATGGGTAGCATCAATATCATCCTTGCGGTATACGCGCCCTGGGCAAGCAATTCGTAATGGTGGCTCGTTCTCCTCCATGTAGCGAATTTGGACTGAGGAAGTTTGCGATCGCAATAGTTTACCATCACTCAAATAGAGAGTATCGGCCATGTCGCGAGCAGGGTGATCGGCAGGAGTATTCAGAGCCTCAAAGTTATAATAATCTGTCTCAATTTCAGGACCTTGAGCAACGGTGAAGCCTAAACCTACCAATATATCTAGCATCCGATCAATCGTGCTTTGGATGGGGTGTTGTCTGCCTTGATAGGAATGTAAAATTCCAGGCATAGTGACATCAAGAGTCTCTAGTTCTAATTGTTTGGTAATTAAAGACTGCTGAATTGAGATTTTGCGATCTTCTAGTTGGGTTTGCAGGGTTTGTTTAACCTGATTTGCGATCGCGCCAATTTGAGGACGTTCTTCAGCCGATAGCTTCCCCATTGCTCCCAGAATCCGCGAAAGAGTTCCCTTCTTTCCTAAGTACTCAACCCTTAGCTGTTCTAATTCTTCAGGAGTTTGCACATCTCCAACTGATTTTGTTGCTAGTTCCGCCAGAGATTGCAATTGAGCTTTTAAGCTCTCTAAGTCCGTTGCCATCAACGTTTCCTATGTATTTATGAAGAATTTTGCTCTCCTAACTTTAGCAGAAAACATTCAACCTCTGTTGTTCTTTGCCAAAAAATGAAAAAAGTAAAGGCGACACAATGCGTCGCCTTTACTTTTTTCATTTTATCTCTTAGCGCTGGCTAAGAATGACATCGGATCAATTGGGCTGCCGCCATTAGGACGGATTTCAAAGTGGAGGTGAGGTCCAGTACTAAAGCCAGTACTACCCATTGCACCAATGGTTTGACCTTGGCTAACGGTTTGACCTTCTTTGACATATAGCTCATTCATGTGGGCATATCTAGTAATCGTGCCATCGGCATGACGAATATCAATCATGTTGCCATAGCCACCATCATTCCAACTAGCATAGTCCACAACTCCTGAAGCTGCTGCCAAAATTGGAGTACCAATCGGGGCTGCAATATCAATACCTCCGTGAATTCGTCCCCATCTCCAGCCAAAACCAGAGGTGAACACACCATCGGCGGGCCAAATAAACCCAGTCGATAATCCGTAGTCATTGACATCAGGCAAGTAGGCGCTAGCTGTCAATTGTGGTAATTGCGGTGTGACCCCAGGAAGATCGCTAGGATTAGCGATCGCACTACGATTAGCATCAAAGTTGCGATCGGGATTAGGCGCAGAATTTAGGTTAGCTGCGGCAATTTTGGCTGCTTCTAACTTACGCGCTGCCTCAGCTTTGCGAGCAGCTTCTTTGATTTCTGCATCACGAACTTTAGTATTGAGTTGATCCACCTCAGTCTCTAAGCGCTTGACTTCCAAAGAGGTCATTCTTGACTCAGGCTCAGGTAATAGCGCAACTTGATTAGGCTTACCGAGGGTAGAACTTGTTTGCTCTACTGACTGCGAGTTAGGAATTGTAGGCGCTAAGTTTGCCGCTAATTTTGCAGGAATCTGGACATTTGGCTCAGATGCTGGTTGAGTATTAACACTAGCAGGCTGAGAAGTTGGATTACTACTTTGCTCGATCGCTCGGTTAGCTGGAATACTAGGGGCAGAAATCGCTGCGACGACAGCAGGTTTGGCGTTTGGCTCTGCTGCTGGTTGACCTTGCACTTCAGACGGTGTATTCCGCAAACTGATTCTTTGCTCAGATACTAGCGCCGTCGGAATCTGAGGAATTGACAAAGCTGTAGCGATCTTGGCAGAAAACTGAACTTTGGGTTCAGCTACAGGCTGAGAAGAATTAGCTTCGACGGGAATTGAACGATTAGAACTGTACTGCTCAGTGGCGATCGCCGCAGGAATTGAGGGGGCAGCAATCGATCTAGCAGGAACAGTCAGAGCCGTTGGCGATATTGTTCCATTTTTCTTGTTTCCATTACCACCCAGTTCACCAAACAACTGATTAGGAGCAAAAGGAAATAATGCAACTGCAACCTTAAGAGCAGGCTCAGCAGCTATAGGTAAATTCGCTTGAGAAGTAACCTTGGCTGGCAGGCTATTCGCTTGTTCTTGGGCAGGAGAGTTGGGTAAATTAACAGCACTACCCGTAAGTTGCATTAACCCATCCCAAGTTGATGCAGGATTAGCTACTGCTACCTTGATTACTGAGTTCCCTGAGGTATTTGCCAAGTTCATTGGTGTTGCCGCAACAACACGCACCTGTGAAACATTATTTGGCAAAG
>DCSN01000186.1:18619-20336 GCA_002325645.1 Pseudanabaena sp. UBA1465 | reverse complement strand
ATTTGGCAAAGAATTTGGCAAAGAATTTGGCAAAGAATTGCTATTAGAATTACCCACAGTTGTAGGTACTGATAGATCAGCCACGGGGGACGGAACTTCTTTGACAGGCTTCTCATTAGAAGCGGCAATGGTCTGTGTTGCTGGTAAATTGCGCTCTTGAGGAAGCTTTAATTCTTGGTTAAGTTCTAACCACTGAGGATTTTCTAACTTATTTGCCTCAATTATTGACTTTTGGGTAAGGCCGTAGCGACGGGCGATCGTCTCAATGGTATCGCCGTTTTGAACTTTGTAAGCAACATACTTGGGCTGCTTGGCGATCGCGTTATCGGCAACATTAGCCCTAGAACTATTACTAGCCAAGGTTGCTGTTGCCTTCTTGCCTTCAAGCTCTTGCAAACGCTGCATCAAGCGTTCCCTTTCCGCAAGCAACTGTTTCCTGACATGTCCATCTTTAACCTGCATCAATGTTGTGACATTGCCTGGAATGACTAAAGGCTGGTCGATCGCTAAGAAATCGCCAGAAGACAATGACGTAAACTTGATGATTTCGTTTTTAGGAACGTTGTAATAACTAGCGATCGCTTCGAGCGTATCGCCTGATTTAACCTTGTGAACCAAACCATTCACAGGAGGAATCATTAACTTTGTGCCAGGCTGCAATTCTGTATTGGCACTTATGCCGTTAGAAGCGGCGATCGCGGCTGCGTCAACTTGGTAAACCTGAGTTAATTTCCATAAGGTTTCATCTTCACGCACCTCATGGACAATTACGCCTTGGGTATTGTCCCATGCACCTGAAGCGATCGCTGTACGAGCCATTTCATACTTGCGATCCTGATTTTGCGCCATCACATCGGTCAAAGTACGAGATGAAGCCGCAACAGGCGTAGCTTTAAGATTATTATTTGCTGATTGTTGACTAATCAACACCCCCACGGTTCCTGCGGATAGAGCAAACCCTAACGCGGCAAGTGAGCGACGTACCTTCAAAGAGGACAACCTTTCGCCCAATGCCAAGGAAACATTGGTTGTTAACTCCTCGTCTTTGGAAGATATCTTTTTCAAAAAACTGCCTCCTCTAAACTATTTTCGCTCCTAATCAATCAAGTGTGAGAACAAGACGAATTACATAGGTGTATTTATGCAAATAACATAAATCACTAATTCGGTAAGGAGCAATTACAGAACTTAACTTACCTTGATTTTTTCCTTAAAACAAGTTCATGGTGAACAGCCAAAAAGACATATATGTGTATAGAAATCTGTTTTAGTCCAAATGCATATAGATGCACGCATTGTCAACAACTGATTCGGTAAAATAATCTCGCAAAATCCAGAAAAATAATATTTCAATTTATCTCTATCTAAAGATAGCTTTTGCTTAAAAAAGTGACATCTAGACAGGTGAGGTTTTGGGTCTAGGAGGTAATTGCACTTGATTTAATTTTCTAAGGCGTATCCCATTTCCATCGATAGCAAGAGGGTGTACTGCACTTTTTTATATTCTCAGTCTCTTAATTGCTTTTTTTTACGCCTACTTGCTACGATTTTTGTAAAAAAGCACAATTTGTTTTTATGTAATTTTTTTTTAACAATTTGCACCAAAAATTTGTTGAACACCTGAGTTTTTTGTCCAAGCATCTGGGGCATTTGGATTCAATGGCAACCCTGTAGCTACATACAGCCATATAAGAATCCCAAATTAAAGGTCGGCGGC
>DCSN01000186.1:9826-18556 GCA_002325645.1 Pseudanabaena sp. UBA1465 | reverse complement strand
GCCGCCGACCTTTAATTTGGGATCTGATTGAAATGCTCATACGGAATCAAACTAAGTACAGTAATAGCTTAAAATTACTTTAAAAATGTATTAAGAAATGAAATGACATTCAGGCGATCGCGGCTTTCAGCATAACGGCGGTACAACAAGTATCTCTATGTATTATGAATATTATGTGAAATTACAAGCCATACATCCCTAAATCAATCATTTTTGGCTAATTTTAAAGACTTTTTAGGAAAAGAAGATCTATGAGCATTGGATATCTCGCGCTGGTCTTACACGCTCACCTCCCCTATGTGCGTCACCCTGAAAGTGACTATGTACTGGAAGAGGAATGGCTGTATGAGGCAATTACTGAGACTTATATTCCCCTGATCAAAGTCTATGAGGGACTCAGGCGAGATGGGATTGACTTCAAAATGACCATGAGTATGACACCGCCATTGGTGTCCATGCTGCGAGATCCACTTCTTCAAGAACGTTACGACAAGCACCTTGCGCTATTACAGCAATTGGTTGAACTTGAGGTGATCCACAATGAACATAACGGTCATGTTAAGTATCTTGCTGAGTACTATGTCAAAGAATTTGCCGAAATTCGCGAAATCTGGGAAAAATATGGCGGCGATCTCGTAACAGCCTTTAAGCAATTTCAAGATACCAACAATCTGGAGATTATCACCTGCGGCGCAACTCATGGCTATTTGCCATTAATGAAGATGTACCCAGAGGCAGTCTGGGCGCAGCTAGAAGTTGCGGTTGAGCATTATGCAAATGAGTTTGGACGCGCTCCCAATGGGATTTGGTTGCCAGAGTGTGCCTACTACAACGGCTTAGAACGGATGCTTGCCGATGTGGGTATTCGTTATTTCCTTACCGATGGGCATGGCATTTTATATGGTCAGCCCCGCCCCAGATTTGGAACCTATGCCCCTGTATTCACAGAAACAGGTGTGGCAGCCTTTGCGCGTGACCATGAATCATCGCAGCAGGTATGGTCATCGAAAGTTGGTTATCCTGGCGATCCTGTTTATCGGGAATTTTACAAAGATTTGGGCTGGGAAGCGGATTATGAATATATTAAGCCGTTTATCATGCCTAATGGTCAACGAAAAAATACGGGTGTTAAATATCACCGTATTACAGGGCGAGATTTTGGGCTAGACGCAAAGCAGCTTTATGATCCCTATTGGGCAAAGGAAAAAGCGGCTGAGAATGCGACTAACTTTATGCAGAATCGTCAAAGCCAAATTAGTTATCTGCATGACATGATGGGTCGTCCACCGCTTGTGGTGTCTCCCTACGATGCAGAACTATTTGGTCACTGGTGGTATGAAGGTCCTTGGTTCATTGATTTCTTGATCCGTAAGTCCCATTACGATCAGACTACCTATGAGATGACCCATCTCGCTGACTATCTGCGCGGTAATCCGACGCAACAGGTATCACGTCCTGCCCAGTCCAGTTGGGGTTATAAAGGTTTTCACGAATATTGGCTGAATGAAACCAATGCTTGGGTATATCAGCATTTGCATAAGGGCGCAGAACGGATGATTCATTTGTCCTATCGCGAACCTGCAGATGAGTTGGAATGGCGGGCGCTTAATCAAGCGGCGCGGGAGTTGCTCTTGGCGCAATCTTCAGATTGGGCGTTCATCATGAGAACTGGCACGATGGTTCCCTATGCGATCAGAAGAACGCGATCGCATTTAATGCGTCTAGAAAAGCTATTTGAAGATATTGAGTCAGGACAGATTGATGCGGGCTGGCTAGAAAAAGTGGAATATATGGACAATATCTTCCCTGATATCAATTACAGAACCTATCGACCTCTTACGGCTTAGAGAAAAAAGAAAAAAGACTCGCTAAGCGAGTCTTTTTTCTTTACACTTATTTAACAAAACTTTAGTAACATATGCTACTTTTTATATAAGTATATGTTATGTTAGCTATATACAAAAAATATGCATAACCTAAAGGAAATAAGTCATGAATGTAACTCAAAGAAAAGCAGAAGCTGCCGCTAACCACAAAGCAAACCTATCAGCCTCAGTTAAGCGTCGGATGGAAGTTGCACGTTCTAATAATGATGCGAACTTGCTAAATGTTCTTGAACAAGAAATGAAGCAACTAGGCTTAAATTAATCAAAACAAAAAAGGGGATGGTGCTTCGCACCATCCCCTTTTTTATTGTCAAAACAAGGGGCTTAAGCCCCTTGCCTGTTTTAGGTAGCACCGCCGAAAACTTCTATATTTTCAAATAAACAAACGGGGGAGGCGTGACCAACCCGAATGACTTGATTGGGTTCGCCTTTACCGCAGAATGGGGAACCATAGGCTTCAACGGTAGGTTGGTCGCCCACTTTAGCGAGACTACTCCAAAACTGATTGGTAATACTGCGATAGTTCGGATTACGGATAGTTTTAGTTAATTTGCCATTTTCGATGAGTTTGGCGTATTCGCAGCCAAATTGAAATTTGTTACGATAGTCGTCGATTGACCATGAGCGATTGGATTCCATATATATGCCATGTTCGATATCAGCGATGATGGACTCAAAGGAATATTCTCCCGCTTCGAGGTTAATGTTTGCCATGCGATCGATCGCTGGACGGTTCCATGAGGTGGCTCTGGCATTAGCAACACCTTGAATTCCCGATCGCACTTGGCTTTCAGAACTACCTAAGCCGCGCAAGAGTTTCCCTTCTTTAATTAAATATTCCTTAGTAGCAGTCAAGCCTGTATCGTCAAAGGCATAGCTGGCGAATTCGCCTGAGGTGGTGGGGTCAAAGGTAACATTCATCAGCGAGGAGCCGTACTGCATTTTGCCAAAGTCCTCTAGTTTGACGAAGCTCCCACCTGCGTAATTACGCTCATCGCCGAGGATGCGATCGATTTCGAGGGGATGTCCGATGCTTTCGTGGATTTGGAGCAACATTTGATCGGGGGCAAGAACTAACGATGTAGTTTTGGTAGGACATTCATCGGCGGAGAGTAGTTCCACAGCTTGCTCACCAATTACTCTCGATCTTTGTAATATCGACTCGCGGTCAAATACTTCCATGCCAATTTGATTGCATCGAGCGAGTTGTCCATTATCACCACGTCTCTGAATGATTGCGCCATCTTGGGCGGTGGCGGCATAGTCGGTGGCGATCGCTAAAAATTTTTGATAAATATCCGAGCCATTAGTGCTAACAAAATTGGTTTCTATTTCCGTAATTACAGCATAGGCACTGGTTTTGACAATCTGATCGGAGACCTTTAGGGTGTCGCAGATCTCCATTAATAATTGATTAAGTTCTTGAGGGGCGATCGCGTTTGATGGCTTGAGAAATGGTGAGAAATATTGTCCCGTTGCCTTAGGTCGTTGGGCAATGGAAAAGCGATGTACCGCCCATTTCGCCGCAGTTTTGGCTTGTTGATAGGCTCTTTGGGCAGTAATTTGCATATTTGCCAAGTCAAGATGATTGGTACTAGCATAACCAAACTGTCCATCGACTAATACCTCGATCATCACACCATGAGACAAGCTGCGACCATTGGACTGGGGTTGGCGATCGCGCACATAGCGCGTAGTGCTAATTTCTCTAACCTCGCGTAAGCCAATCCATTCTGCTTGGGGCAAATCAATATGAGATAGGGCTGATTTTAAATCAAATACTGTCTTGGTGGAAAAATTCAAACGCTCTAAATTAATTTGCATAGATCTTGTGTAGATACGATCGCAACTGTTTTAGCCATCATAGCTGAAGCATAAAAAAGAAGGTTCGCAAGAGCGAACCTTCTTTTTTTAAGCGGGTGATGGGATTCGAACCCACGACATTCTCCTTGGCAAGGAGATGCTCTACCACTGAGCCACACCCGCGTTTCGTGTTGTTTTGCGCTTCCTTGCGTTTTGCGCTTTATTAATATGCCAAACATTGCAACCAATGTCAACTATTTTTAAAAAACAAATTAAGGCTCGCATCGCGAGCCTTAATTTGTTTAGTATTTAAAGCCATTTTTGCGCGTATGGACAGCAGGTTCACCTTCGCGGAGGCGATCGCCTGCATTAATCGTTGCCAAAACAATTATGTGATCGCCAGCATCGAGGCTACTGGTGACGGTCGCATCAAGATAGGCGATCGCCTCAGTTAAATAAAGCTGACCACTAGGAGCAGTTGCTGTCTCAACACCTTCAAAAGGATCAACATCGGGAGCAAAGCCTTTGGCAAAATGTCCGATGATTTTACCTTGCCCCTTTTCAGCAATATTAATCACAACAGGGCTGCCTACGGTCAGAAAAGACTCAATCGGTCTACCTTTACCAACCACAAAGGTTACAGATGGAGGATTAAAGCCTGATTGCTGTACCCAAGAAGCGAGCATAGTGCCTGCTGCGCCATTTTGTTGTGAAGTAACGATAAACAAGCCACTAGGAATCGTGCCGATCGCGGCTCCTAGTTGTTCATTTTGAGAAATGTTTTCAGTATTTTCAGTCATTGTTTAGGTTGGATTTTAGCTATTGAGAAAATCTGTTTTAGCTTACAATCTGGTCAGCACAAAATAAAGGCGGCGCATCGCGCCGCCTTTATTTTACTTCTAAAAACACGATCAAAAATACTAGACGTAAGCAGTCTGAAAGCCCCACCAGAGTAGGAATCCGATCGCACTAAGAACGACAATGCTAGACAGCACGATGGACAAAGGGCTATCGGCATTCTCAAATTTCATGATGCCGCGATTAAAATCTGACATATAAGCAAAACCTAACTAAGTGATTTGGATTACTTAAGCAAAACAGCTTATATCCTAGCTTGACTTTGCTAGCGATCGCTTAAAAGTAACAAAATATCTGGGAATCAGGACTCTAGGATAACAATTTACCTATGCTCGAATGGATGCGTATTTTTTGGCTACCATCACAACCAGTCCAAAAATTAAAAGAATTACCGCAAGATGCGGGCGTTTATTACATTACCGCTCTCTGGATCGTGCTGTATGTGGGTAAAGCCAAAAATCTTCGTAATCGTTGGAAAACTAATCATCATCGCTATCAACAATTTAAACTGCTATACCCCTTTGGCAGATTGCATTATAAAGTTTTGGCGGTTAGTCAAATTACGACCTACGAAAAGGCAGAAATCACAAAATTTCGTCCTGCGTGGAATGGCACTGCTAGAGTAACTTTTTGGAATTTATTATGCTTATTTGTGGCGGTATGGGGCAGAGTTATTATTTATGCTTTGTTGCTATTACTGGCGATCGCCGCCCTAATTTACTTATTGATAAATGGCTAAATATAAAGCACAAAAAACCTGTGGCGCACGCTGCGCGTGCGCCACAGGTTTTTCCAGTTTGCAAGCTGCTTGAAAATTTATCTGGGTTTTAAGGAAGCGTAAGACGCTGTATGGATAGATTGATTGACAATTGACTAATCCGAAATATTTCTTTGAGATATTTCTTGATGCTAAATTAGATAACTAATCACAGGAGATTGATATATGCCAACACTAATTGGATTTTTACTACTAGGAACCTATGTCTTTGGAGTTGTAAAATTTTTGATGGGGTTTCGCCGCACTGACTTTGAGGGCAACCAGATCGGACTCGCTCTAATGTGGCCAGTCCTATTCGTAATGAATGGCAACTACCGCAGAAATTTCTTTAAAGCACTAAAAGGCTCCTAATGACTTGGTGGAAAAGGCTCAGAGCTAATCCTCTTGCTTGGATTGGCATCACGATTTTAACTGTTTTTTATGCGGCTGCCCTCTTGGCTGATTTCGTGACACCCTATGGAGTTAACGAGCAGTTCAAAAATGCCGCCCTATTACCCCCCACACAGATCCATTGGTACGATCGCCAAGGTCAATTTATTGGCGCTCATGTATACCCCACCACCCAAGGAAAAGTTGAACTAGAAACAGGCGATCGCGCCTTAATCGTGGACTATACCAAGCCATCACAGATTCAACTTTTTCATGGTGGACATTTGTTTAGTACCACCAAAGAAGGGAATCTGAACCTATTGGGAACCGACGAACAAGGGCGAGATCAGTTAACTCGCCTACTTCATGGCGGTAGGATCAGCCTCTTAATCGGCTTTATCGGCACAACGATTTCCTATGCGATCGGTTGTTTTGTGGGCGGTCTTTCTGGTTATATAGGCGGTTGGATTGACACTATCTTGATGCGTTTCGTCGAAATTCTGATGTCAGTGCCTTCAATTTACTTATTAGTAGCTTTGGCTGCAATTTTGCCGCCCCAAATCAGTAATACTCAAAGATTCGCGTTAATCATTGCGATTATTTCCTTTGTGTCATGGGCAGGTTTAGCCAGAATTATTCGTGGACAAGTGTTGTCCATCAAAGAGCAGACTTTTATTTTGGCAGCCCGTGCATCAGGTGCAAGTCCATTGCGGATTATCATCAACCATGTTTTACCCCAAACCATCACCTTTATTATTATCTCGGCAACCCTCGATATCCCCCGTTTTATAGTTGTAGAGGCAGTATTAAGCCTTGTAGGGCTAGGTATCCAGCCCCCAGACCCGTCATGGGGTAATATGCTATCTTTGTCCACCAACGCTTCGATTTTGATCCTGCAACCTTGGCTAGTGTGGACTCCTGCCTTAGCGATCGTGTTAACAGTGTTATCATTTAACCTTTTAGGAGACAGTTTGCGTGATGCCCTTGACCCCAAAAACATTAGGCAATAAGCTTTAGGCAACTTGCTCTATCAGGTTTAAGTTTGAGAAAACCTATGCCCCATAATAGTTTTATTATTAATATTTCAGTGAATATTTCAGTGAATATTTCAGTGAATATTTCAGTGAATAACTTTTAACATGCCTTTAGATTGCAATATCCTCGAAATTTCCAAAAAGTCTTGAAATATATCGCCCAAAAACCATGCAATTAGGTACTATGGAGTGAGGATCTAGACTATTTTGTATTTTCAATGACGGGTTTTTGCTCTTTCGTCATGTCAATCTGAAAGTTAGCATCAGCAAAATAGGAGTATATTCAGCGTGCAGTACTTAGCGGAACTTCAAAAAACTCAAGCAGCTTTTGGATTAGGTGGTAACTCTTCTGTCCGTCTACTAGCACGAAATACGGGTGAAAATGTTTGGCAGCCAATTACAAATGAACAGGTTTTACAGGTTCAAGATTCGAGCCAAGCTAAAGATTTTAAAGATGGTCAGATGATTATTGTCGAAGTGACGGGCAGTAACCAAGTGCAAAGTATTCAAGATGCTTCTAAAAAGATCGTCAATATTTTGCAAGCTTTTTCGCGATCGCAGGACAAATATAGATCTGCGGAAGAAGAAGTCGAACAGTGGAAACAATCCCTTAACTTTCAAAGCCAAGAATTACATCGCCGTGAGCAAGAATTAGAACATAAAGAACTCGAATTAGAACATCTTGATGCAAGACGACAAGAGGTTGAAGAATTAGAAGGTAAATTTGCAAAAGAGCGTCAAGAAATCGAGCAACTACGCAAAAGTATTGAATCAGAAAGAGGACAGTTTGAGGCTAAAGCTTCGGCTTTGAGTGTTGAGCAGGTAGAACATGTAAAAACCTTGATTGCTCATTTATCCACCAGCTTCACTAATCCAGATTCTCTTAGGGATAAAATCCATAATGCTCTTGATTTAATTAACAAGCGCCAAGAAGTACTGACGGGTTTCTGGCAAAATTTGGATGCTCTAAAAAATGAGGCTGAAAAACAAAAGGTAGTTCTCTCGAAATCTACTGAAGAAATTAATTCGCGGAAATATCAATGGCAGCAAACTCAATCGGCTTTAGCAGATGCACAGGCTGAGCTTAAAGCACAGCGCGGAATCATGAAGTTGCAAGAAAACAACATTGCCATGTCGAGAGTGCAGCTTGATGCTCAAATTGATCTCTATGAACAGACAGCCCATGCGATCGAGTCTTTTGGCGGACCAGGCAGCATTGAAGTACTTAGCCCAGAAGAAGAAACTAGATTGCAGTCAATGTCGGTAGATGATTTGGATTCAACTATTAAGGCTTTGCAATCAGATTTTGATAAGTTGGCTAATTACGTTAGCGCTCAGGAGGATGAACTGGCGGGATTTGAAGGAGAAATTGCTGATTTACAAAGTCAGATTGAGTCTGCTGATCAGTTTGCGCGAATAGAACTTGAAAGCAATAAAGAATTTGCAGAAGAGCAGTATCGACTTTTAGAAGAAAGCGTTTCAGGAACAAGACGGAGTATGCAGGAGCGCTTATCGGTACTCAATCAACAGAAAGCGATTTTGGATCGTCGTAAGGGGATTGTCGTAGAGGTTAGCCCTGTTCAAAGTTTATTACCTCTGTTATCACAGATTGAGGCACAAAAGAATCGTCAGGAGCAAGAGTTACGCAAAATGGAGGGTCAAATCGAGACTGTTCGCAATATTACTCAACAGCAGCAAGAAATCCTGAGTAAGCAAACTCAAGAACATCAACTACAAGAGCAAACAATTCGGGCGGCAGAATCGCAAAATCAAGAACGTCTTAAAGCTGTCGCGGAGTTATTAGGACAAATTAGCGCTCAGGAGAAATTGTTACGTCCTGTGCAGGATATCGTCGATACTTTACGTCCACAGCTAGAATCGGCGGCTCAAGATTTAGGCGCAATGGCTAATGGTAGCAATTCTTCACAAGTTTTGTCTGAATTGCAATCTGTTATCCAAACTCTAGTTACTCAATAAGCTTTTAAGTAGCTAGGCGCAATCA
>DCSN01000186.1:8596-9788 GCA_002325645.1 Pseudanabaena sp. UBA1465 | reverse complement strand
TTTAATTAGGCTCGGCTACTTAATAAATTTATGTCGCGGCAAAGCCGTGACATAAATTTATTAAAAGCTTATCCCTATCGCTATAACTAGCTTACTCTTCGATTTTAATCGAGAGGATCTTGTCGCCACGACGAATGGCTTGCGCGACTTCGGTATCTTCTGTATAGCCAAAAGCTGCATATTGACCATCTAAAAATGATGCGTCGCCAAGGGTAATAAAAAATTGGCTGGTGGCGCTATTCGGGTCGTTAGTACGAGCCATTGAAAATACTCCTGCCTTATTGTGCTTAATCACAGGCTTTTTGCCACCAGTTAAAATGTTGCCAATGGTTGCTTGAGTGTCGCCCTCAGCCCAGATTTCTAGCTTGATGCGATCGCCTGATCCACCAGTACCATTGCCATCGGGATCGCCGCCTTGAATCACAAAACCAGGTTCGACACGGTGAAAGGTTAAACCATCATAGAAACCATGCTTGGCGAGGTCTACGAAATTTTTAACAGTGATGGGGGCGTGTTGATCGTCAAACTCAGCACGAATGGTTCCCTTAGCAGTCTCAATTACAGCACGGATCATAAATAAACTTACCTAAAATTTTTTGCAAGATTAGAGCAGCTTAAAGTATAACAATCGCTGGGGCAAATGTCTGTAAACCTCAAAAGTATTGCGATCGCCTGATCTTTACAGGGCTTTGCGCTCAAACCCGAACCAGGAAAAATTTTTTTCTTCTGGTTCGTTTGATCGACAATTGCTGTAAGCCCCTTGTTCAGTTTGAGGAGTATGATGGAGAGATAGATCGTCTTTTTTAAGGATCGTATAGGTTTATGGATAGCAATAATTTGCTAAAGCAGTTACTAATGCTTGGCGTTGGTACGACTTCGATTGTATTGGAAAAAATAAAGGAAGCTAGTGAAGATTGGGTTAAGGATGGTAAAATCGATCCTGAACAAGCTTCAGAGATTTTTAATGATATTGCCGATCGCCTCAAATCAGAGCAAGGAAATTTAGAATCTATAATTCAGCGTCAAATTCGGAATGTGATGCAGGATTTGGGTGTACCGCGTCAAAATGAAATGGATGAATTGCGCGGCAGGATTGATCGCCTTGAGCGTCAACTTCGGGAATTAGAAAATAAACAGTGGCGCTAGTTACAGCGCTTTGCGCTAAAGGCAAACCCAATATTTTTGTTAAAAC
>DCSN01000186.1:0-8540 GCA_002325645.1 Pseudanabaena sp. UBA1465 | reverse complement strand
GTTTTAACAAAAATATTGGGTTTTGGATTGATCCTAAAATGCTTGCTGTATATGGATATTAGTTAATGGAAGCTTCAGGAATTCTTTATTTAGTAGGAACGCCGATTGGTAATTTGGAAGATATGACTTTTCGGGCGATCGCTACTTTAAAACAGGTAGATTTAATTGCGGCGGAGGACACAAGGCATACAGGCAAATTATTACATCATTTTGGGATTGATACGCCCCAAACTAGTTATCACGAACATAATGCCCATAGGCGTGGACCTGAATTAGTCGAGAAGTTACAGCAGGGTCTGGCGATCGCCTTAGTCACCGATGCGGGTATGCCTGCGATTTCTGATCCTGGGGTGGAATTAGTGCAGGGTTGTATCGCGGCAGGTGTGCGCGTAGTGCCGATCCCTGTGGTGACGGCGGGGATTGCGGCTTTGACGGCTTCAGGGTTTGCGACCCAGCATTTTGGATTTGATGGATTTTTGCCGACGGATAAAAAAGAACGCCGCGATCGCTTAGAAATTTTGCGATTAGAAACCCGCACGATGATTCTCTACGAAGCGCCGCATCGGTTGTTACGCACCCTTGAAGATCTGGCTGAAAGTTTGGGTCGAAGCCGACAAATCTCCGTTGCGAGGGAATTAACTAAACTCCATGAGGAATTTTGGCGCGGCTCCATAGAAGGGGCGATCGCCTATTTTACAGATCATGCACCCAAGGGAGAATTTACACTGGTTTTGAAAGGTGCAGAACCTAGTGAAAAGCCTGTGTGGACTGAGGAAGTAATTGTCAAAGAGTTACAGAATTTGATTGATGCTGGAATTTCGCGATCGGATGCAAGTCGTCAGTTAGCAGAATTGGCGGATTTGCCACGTCGTCAAATTTATCAGTTAGCGCTCACGCTCCAAGAATAAAGCCTCAAGAATAAAGGGTCGTACGAAGTACGACCCTTTATCAAATTATTGACGGCGGCGCAAAGCCGTTAATAGTTTCTCAAAGCCTTCGGGTAATGGGGCAGTATTTTCGATTAGCTCACCTGAAACTGGATGGGTGAAAGTGAGCCGCCATGCGTGGAGTGCTTGCCCTGCCAGATATTGCGAGACTTCTTTACTAGGATATCCGTAGACAGGATCGCCAGCGATCGCCCAGCCCATATATGCCGAGTGGACACGGATTTGATGGGTGCGTCCTGTTTCTAAATCAAATTTAACGAGGGTGTAATTTCCTAAACGTTCCTTAATTTGCCAGTGGGTAACGGCTTTGCGCCCATCGGTAACTACTGCCATTTTTTTGCGATCGCTTTTATGCCGATCAATAGCCGCATCAATTACACCAGATTCACCACCTGATTGACCTCCTAATAAACCTTTCGGAACTCCGCGCACAATTCCCAGATATTCTCGGCGTGCTGTTTTTGCTTGGATTTGGGACTGCAAATCTTGATGGGCGCGATCATTTTTAGCAACCACCATCACACCACTGGTGTCTTTATCTAAACGATGCACGATCCCTGGACGTTGAGTTCCGTTTATGCCTGAAAGTTCTTTGCAATGAGCTAAAAGTGCATTGACTAAAGTTCCATCCCGATGTCCTGCCGCAGGATGCACGACTAGTCCCGCAGGTTTATTAATCACAATTAGATGTTCATCTTCGTAGAGAACATCTAAAGGGATGTCTTGGGCGATTAAATCAAGAGGTTCTACGGCTGGTGTAATTAACTGGATGCGATCGCCTGCTTTAACTAAGTTTTTTTTGTTATGACAAAGAGCATCGTTAACGGTGACATAGCCTTCATCAATTAATGTTTGTATGCGCGATCGCGACACATCGGGAAGATAACCCGCTAAAAAGCGATCGATTCGCTCAGCTTTAGCTAAATCTGTGCCAACTTCTATCAAGTTAATATTCAAATTAATGTTATTAGCAGCGATCGCCTCTAAATTCATACTAATGTTTCTCCTCGTCGATAGAGTTCGCGGGCATAGTCTGTCCATGTACCTTGTCCCCAATAACGGAAACAACTGGTTTGAACTAAAAGATTATAGAGCAGAGCTTGCTGATAGTCTGATCGCTTGGTAGTGGCAGGATCTGCGGCTACTAGCGCATCATATTTTTGATGGAACTTAGCGCTCAGTTGATTCATCGGTTCTAATACATTCTCATAGCCATTGACCCAACTCATGCTATTTGTCCATGATGCGCCATCCATATGGAATTGATGATCGCTGGCTTTTAGTTCCATAATCGCTTGCTCAATGAGCGTAGGATTCAGATTTTGGCGATCGCCGATTTGCTCGACCTTTTGCCAGACCTTATGCTGCTGCACCGCTTGAATTGTCGGATAGTCAAGGGGACTGACACCTGCGGACTCGATCATTTCTAGATATTCAGTACCATTTAAACCAACAACGCCCGCAGTACCACGACCATTATTTTTCAGTTGATCCCATACCAAAGGATAATCGCGAGGAAACTCATTCATCATTACGCCGCCATTCTCGCCATCAGCAATCTGGGTGACTAGAGAAGGAATGGAAACATTGCCGATTTGCTGTTTACCCCGCCCCTTAGCTTCATGGTAGGGCTGCATTTGGGCAACTAATTTAGTATCAGAACCTTGGGTTTTAATTAGCGCAGTAATACCAATCGATTCACCCTTTGAGTTCATCGCCACCAATCGATTAGGCAAATATTTCTGATCTTGAGTTAAACCCGAACCATCAAGACTTTCTACGGAATGCTCCTGCACCATCAACCAACGATAGCCGCATTCCTTCATCGCCTTAATGTATTCGTAGAGCGTATCAGGATGATTGGGAAGATGCATCTCTGGTGGCGAAAATCCCTTCACGCGCTTGAGAGCATCAATGCCGAAGATAGAAGCAAAATGACTTTGCCATGCTTGAATATGCAGTTTGATATCAGGAATCGGTGTGGAGGGAATTACGGCATGACTCCACATTGTGCCGAGCCATTCGACATAGGGCTGATATTGGCGATCGCAGGTAATCCGTTTCAGATTATCTAAAATGTCATGGCGCTGCATCTGCTGCAAACCCCAGAGCAAGTTTCCAGAATAGTCCAACATAATTCGAGGATGACTGCCCTGCGCGACAAGTTGGGGAATAAAATCACCCATACGGCTATAGCACCAAGCAAACACCCCAGCATTGTGATTATCGCCTTCACCTTGATGCTCGAACATATGCTGAAGATTGCAAATTAAAGCCCCATTCGCACCTGCGGGAATGGTCGGCTGGTGCATATGCAAAGCACAGGCAAAAGCAGAAGTAATCTCTTCTAATTTGAGATTGTTGTTATTTAGATTGCTGTTCAGGAATACAGGCGCATCATCCTGTATAGCCTGTTGAATTAATTCTTCATCACCGCAAATAGCGGGAAAATCAGAGGTAACAAAGCTTGATGGTGTCGTTGAAATCAAAACTTGTAAACCTCGATCAAAGTTGTGTTGATACTCAATTTAGCATACTCCCTTCCCACTCAAGGATTAGAGGTGCGGTGCTTCGCGCCGCACCTCTAATCCTTGAGTTTTAATGTCTATTTTTAGACTGGGAAGGGAGTAGCCAAAAAGAGTAACGAGGGAATGCCAATATTTATGATGAGAAACCTCGAAATTGACAGTCTAGCCAATCTTGATATTTAGTTCTTATCCCAAAATACGAGTTCTCGTTTTTAACAAAATTATAAACTAAGTTTAACGTTTAGTTAAACGACCAAGGCTTACATAAACGTATGATGTCTCCAAGTATGAGAAGAAGACACTGTATTTACCTGTAAAAAAATTCAAGTTGGGAGCATCTAAATCAAAAATTAAGTATAAATACTTATAACAAAAAACCACCATTTTGGGCTTGAGTAAAAAAATATTGCAAATTTCATTTGTTTGTCACATATTGATCTTACTAAAAGTACTTAAAATTGTCACTTTTGCATCTAATTTATATCTAAGTACAATTACTCAGCGACTAAGTGAAATACTCCTGTTCACCTTTCTATCTTTAATACTTGTTTAGAAAAGATAGATCAGATCATTTCTGTTGGTTTAACGAATGAGATGTTTCCAAAGATGTATATGCTCTATACCTTGTGTTTAGCGACAGATGTTCAACGATATAGCGATCGCGATGTTGTCAATTGGAATATTTAGAAATCAAAAGAGAACTGGAAATATACTTCTCTTTTGATTTCTAAATTGACCAATATAATTCTTTTCCAAACCAGAGTTTTTATACATTAAGCAATTAATTATGTTTATCAACAAAAAGTGGCTTCGCTTTACCCTAAGTCTGTTATCCGCATTTCTTATAACTGTAGTCGTTACAGCCTGTGTCCAGACTCAGACTCCAGAAAGTAAGCCTCAAGCTAATTCCACCGCGAACACAGGAGCCGCAAAGCCCACCACAGGTGGCAGTATTACAGTCTATACAGCACTTGAAGATGACCAATTGGCTGAGTATTTGCCTTTGTTCCAAAAAGAATATCCAGATATTAAGGTTAATAAAGTTCGCGATTCTACGGGTGTTGTTACCGCCAAGTTGCTTGCAGAAAAAGATAACCCAAATGCTGACGTAGTTTGGGGACTTGCCGCATCTAGCCTGCTCGTTGCCGAAAAGCAAGGAATGCTTGAGCCTTATGCCCCTAAAGGACTTGAAACAGTTCAGACTCAGTTTCGAGATAGTGCCAATCCTCCTCAATGGGTTGGCATTGATGCTTGGGAATCGGCTTTCTGTGTCAATACCGTTGAAAGTGGCAAGAAGAATTTAGCAATTCCCGCGTCTTGGGCTGATTTAATTAAGCCCGAATACAAGGGGCAGATCGTCATGTCCAATCCTGCCTCTTCGGGGACTGGATTCCTATCTGTATCTGTGATTTTGCAAATGATGGGAGAAGCTGATGGTTGGAAGTATCTCGATGCGCTCCATGAAAATGTTGCTCAGTACGTCCACTCTGGTTCTAAGCCCTGCAAACTTGCTGGTTCTGGTGAATATGCGATCGGTATTTCCTTTGGCTATCGGGCTGTGAAGCAAAAGAATGGTGGCGAACCAATTCAACCTGTATTCCCTAAAGAAGGTTCGGGTTGGGATATTGAAGCCAATGCTTTGATCAAGAAGGCAAATATCAATCCTGCGGCTAAGACCTTCTTGGATTGGGCAATTTCTCCAGAAATTTCTAAAAAGTACGCGAAGAACTTCCCCTTAACTGCGGTGAAGACTGATGTACCGATTCCTGCTGGTTTCCCTGAAGATCCGCTCAAGCAGTTGTATCCCAAGAATGATTTCAAATGGGCTGCTGCTAATCGTGATGCGATCTTGGCGGAATGGACAAAGCGTTACGATTCTAAGTCTGAAGCGAAGAAGAAGTAATCTTCCAGAGTGTTTTTCAAACGTAAGGGCAATTCATGAATTGCCCTTACGTTTTTAGTAAACCTTTTTAACTTAATGCTATGAGCAATTTTTCAGACGGGACAGAGGCGATCGCCAAGCAAGATAATTCTGCTAATCATGGGAAGACTGATTCTTTAAGCGCATCGACCTATCAACCAGATTTGGGTCAGCCCTATCTGCAAATTGAGAATGTAAATAAATCTTTCGGACAATTTACGGCTCTCAATGACATCAATCTCAATGTCTATGCTGGAGAATTTGTCTGCTTACTAGGTCCTAGTGGCTGCGGCAAAACAACATTACTGCGAATCATTGCGGGACTAGAACAACAAACTAGCGGTCGCGTGATTCAAGGTGGCAAGGATGTCTCGCGCTTGCCACCTGCAAAAAGAGATTTTGGAATTGTTTTCCAGTCCTATGCATTGTTTCCCAATCTGACGGCGGCGCAAAATATTGCCTATGGTTTGGAAAATACGCCTATGCCCAAGCGTCAGATCGCGCAGCGCGTCCATGAATTATTGGAAACCGTTGGTTTAGAAGGATTCAATCAAAAATATCCTTCCCAAATGTCTGGCGGTCAACAACAGCGAATTGCGCTAGCGCGAGCCTTGGCACTATCGCCGAGTTTGTTGCTTTTAGATGAGCCGCTTTCAGCATTGGATGCGAAGGTGCGAACTCGTTTGCGCGTAGAGATTACCCAATTACAGAAACGTTTGGGCGTAACGACGGTGATGGTTACCCACGATCAAGAGGAAGCATTAACTATGGCCGATCGCGTGGTGGTAATGGATAAGGGCATAATCGCACAGGTGGGAACACCGCGTATGATCTATCAAAGCCCCAAAACTCCTTTTGTAGCAAATTTTATTGGTTCGACAAATCTCCTAACAGGTGAAGTGGTTTCATCAAATCAGGTGCGTTGCGGCAATATCGTCCTTGAGGCAAAGATTGAGGATTTAGAAATCAATAGTCAAATAGCGATCGCCATTCGTCCTGAAGCAATTCATTTATTAGGTGAAGGCGAACAGAACGATCATTTACCAAATGTGATTGCGGCTGAAATTGAAAATATCGAATTTCTCGGTTCGGTGTATCACCTGACTTTGCGCCCCGATGGCAATGCGAAGGTAGCAGTGACCATTGAGATATCGATTCACAAGGCAAAGCAGATCGATCTGAATTTAGGGACTATTTTAAAAATTCAGCTTCCCACTGACGAATTGCAAATCTTTCCAAATCGCGCTTAATATCGCTTCTAATTAGGTTAAAACCCATGACCCTAGCATTATTAAAGGACAAAAAGGACAAAAAGGACAAGATATTTCCTTTTCAGACTCAAGAAGAAGTGCGTCAAATTCCGACTAAGGAAGATTGGATGTTAAGGATCGCGATCGCTTTAAGTACGCTCTGGCTACTAGTCGGCGTATTGTTGCCGCTTTATCCAATGTTAATCCGCAGCTTTCAGGATACCGACGGTCAATGGATCGGGCTGGCTAATTACGTTCGCTATTTTCAGACTCCCGCGCTTTCGGTCTCAATTTTTAATACTTTTTACATTGCGATCGCTAGTTCGATAATTTCTGTAGTTTTAGGCTTTATCTATGCCTATGCCCTGACGCGCACGGCGATGTTTGGCAAACCGATTTTCCGCATTCTCGGACTATTGCCGCTATTCATTCCGCCTCTCGCCCACAGTATCGGTTTAGTTTATTTATTTGGGAATAAAGGCTTAGTTACCACTGGCTTTTTGTCGCTCCTACCCAGTTGGAATATTGACCTTTACGGCTCCCATGGCATTATTATCGGCGAAGTTCTCTATTGCTTTCCACAAGCAGTAATTTTGATGATCACGGCGCTGAATATCACCGATGCTCGTCTGTACGAAGCCGCCGCCGCCCTGCGAACCCCCGCCCATCGCGTCTTTTTCACGGTGACTTTGCCAAGTGTAAAGTATGGGTTAATGAGTGCGATTTTTGTTTGCTTTACCCTTGCCTTTACCGATTTTGGTGTACCCAAAGTTGTCGGCGGTAGTTTTAACGTGTTAGCAACCGACATTTATAAGCAGGTAATCGGACAGCAAAATTTCTCCATGGGCGCGACAATTGGCGTGTTTTTGCTATTGCCAACCGCGATCGCCTATATTCTAGATCGCGTGTTTCAAGGTCGCCAAACTGCTTTGGTCAGCAGTCGTTCAGTTCCCTTTCAACCCAGCCCTAACCCAAAACTCGATTGGCTGATGTTCGGATTTTGCAGCATTATTTCCAGTTTTGTTCTCTTAGTATTCGGCACGATTATCCTCGCATCTCTAGTCAAGGTATGGCCCTACAACTTTGAACTTACCACCAAGCATTACGACTTCAATGCCGTCGGCGGCGGTGGACTTGAATCATATTGGAACAGCATCCAAGTTTCTCTGTACACGGCTGTATTTGGCACGATCGCCGTATTCCTCGGTGCTTATCTGGTCGAGAAAGGCAAGGGCTTTAAAGCGATGCGTTCTTTCAACTATTTTCTATCCACAATCCCCTTAGCATTACCGGGATTGGTATTGGGACTTTCCTATGTCTTTTTCTTTAATAAGCCCTTGTGGAATATTCCCTATACAAATTTGGCTCTGGTCAATCCTTTTAATGGACTTTACGGCACGATCGCTTTGTTAGTGATTTGTAATATTGTTCACTTCTATACTGTGGGCTTCCTTACCGCCAGTACCGCGCTCAAGCAAATCGATCCAGAATTTGAGTCGGTTTCCGCTTCGATGGGCGTTCCCTTTTACAAAACCTTCTGGCGGGTGACAATTCCCTTAACGATTCCCGCAATCTTGGAACTAGGCAGTTACTTTTTTGTTAATTCAATGGTGACGATTTCCGCAATCATCTTTTTGTATCCGCCCAATGCGCCTTTAGCGGCAGTGGCGATCGTGAATATGGATGATGCAGGGGATGTGGCTCCTGCGGCAGCGATGTCTACGGCGCTGGTATTGACTAGCATTGGCGTGAGGATTCTCTATTGGCTGTTGACCCAAGGTTTGTCCAAGCGCACTCAAACTTGGCTAAAGCGATAATGTAAATTACCCAGCACTGACCTGAGTACAGGTACAGTGTGGGCTTTCAATAGACCTGAGATGATCTGCAATGTTGC
>DCSN01000016.1:8190-9844 GCA_002325645.1 Pseudanabaena sp. UBA1465 | reverse complement strand
CCATTAATTTGCAAACCGTTGGTACTTTTGCCTACTTCGGGATCGCCATCGGTCAATCGAAATAATTGGAATAATGGAGGCTCCGCCAATATACCTGTTAAGGTTGCATGTTCGCGTGATATCAATTGCGATCGCAGCACAATATTATTTTTAGGTGATCTACCAATTTTATAAAATCGATCATCCAGCAGTATGCTCTGTACACCTTCAGGATCTTTCACAACTAGAGAATGCTCGAACTGACTACCTTCTACTACAGTTGCGTCTTGTGGGATCATTCGCTGATAAGCCATAAAGTAACCAGTATCACTAATCATGAAATAGTGTAATAAGTACATCGGCATAATTAAAAACCAGATCTAAAACCTGCGGCGCACGCTGCGCGATCGCCGCAGGTTTTAGGGTTTTATATTTAATTAAGCCTACATACTTAAGCAAAATTATTACATTGCTTAAAATTAATCTAAGATTCCAAAATTTGCAAGAAAAAATATAGCGATTTTCAAGCAAGCGCGGTATGGATGATTATTTCCCCGCCGCAGATGGGGAAATAATCGCGTACTTGACTAGGCTGGGAAACGCGATAACAAAGCCTAAGCACTCTTGAAAAACCGAATAATTTCACGCACATGTTCTAAAAATTGGCTGTCACTGCTGAGTTGCGCGATCGCCTGTCGAGATTCCCGCAACAAGCGCTCATGATCGCGAGCATTAGTAGCCCGCAAATCCTCGATATTTGCAACTAGTTTGGATAGTTCCTTGCGGGTTTCGTCTGAGAACTGATCATATTTGGATACCCATGAATAGGGATTGTCAGTGCTGAGTAATTGCTCATTAATTTGGCGAACCGATTCTTCTAAAGTTGCAAAGCGTTGCCGCAGTTCTGCGATGTCTTCGCGGGGATAATCGATTTGCTGGGAAATAGATCGTAAACGCTGGGATATGTACTCGTAGGCACTGATAGCAGGGCGTAATATTGTTAGTAATAGGGCGGCGATCGCGCCGACATAACCCACCGTCCCCACGCCACTCGATGCCAAAATGTATAAGGCGATCGCGGATATCCCATGCAAACCAATTGCTAAAGCAAGCGATCGCGTTTGCAGCGATCGGACATAGGGGAGTTGTTGTTGATCAACATTAATGCCTCGTTCTTGAGAAATTTGGGCTTGGTTCAACACTGATTTGGACTGGAAGTAAAGATTCCAAGGCACAGTGACAATGATGATTAGCCATACAAAAATACTTGCCCCAATTATCCAATCAATAAAATTTCCAAAGGGCAAATTGAGCCATTTAGTCAATCCAAATCCTGCCAAAAATATCAGTATTAAAGCACCAAGCCAACCAATAAATTTACTCATCGGAATTATCGGGAAAATGGGTTTAAAACCCCGTCTTAGAAGGACGGGGTTTTATTAGAATACATTAAGTACCGTAGGGCATACGGGAATTCACGCTTGAGAAGCTAGTTGCAAGACTAGGTATCACTGAGTAAGACCATGCTAGGACAAGTCCTACAGGCATTCTTTGAGTCCAAGAATCTTCATGCCTTTAGGCTGAGCCGTGTCAAGCTCATAAAAATAAAGTAGATGGGTAAGGGCTACAGTGCTTTGCGCTCAAATCCAAACCAAGAAAAAATCTAAAAATGTTG
>DCSN01000016.1:0-8123 GCA_002325645.1 Pseudanabaena sp. UBA1465 | reverse complement strand
CAACATTTTTAGATTTTTTCTTGTGGTTTGTTTGATCGGCAATTGCTGTATACTTCACGCGATATACAGCTATACCTCATCAGCAGGTTTGGCTTCTTTAGGCTTTTTCTCAAACACTTGGATATTTGGCTCCAGCAAGACAAATCCTGTCTCAGTAGCTTCACCCATTTTCCCCGCGATCGCCGCCACCCACATCGGGAAATTAGCCTGTGCATCTTCTAATTTTTTAAATACTTTAGGCTTGACCATCACCCTAAAGAATTGACCGTCACAGTCTAATTCAAATGACTTCCAACCGTTTTTATCAACGGACACATCAACAGGAAGCTCATTAATTTTGATCGTTAATTCTAGTTTGCCTTGTGTTGCCATATTTGTAATATATACCCAATAAATAATATCTGAATGCTATGTATTCATAACACATTTGATTTCCTAACATACGATACCAGAGCTTAATCTGCCAACAAAGCCCTAGGCGACATAAAACTTATTTTCAACCCAAATACTCAGTGGATAAATGTTATTGCCATTCCATTCACCAAATATGACGATAGGATGTCCGCCACTCAAGGCGAGCATTGTCCAGCCACGTTCAAAACGAGATGATATGGGTAACAGGTTGGCTTGGCGATCGCGGATAAACCATTTTCCCTCTTGATAAATTGGGATCACCTGCTGAAGCGTGAGTGGGAATCTTTCTAACCAAGGATTTTGGGCTAGAGCTTTGCTATAAGAGGCGATCGCGAGATCAATAGTTGCAAACCCTAAGCGATCAAGCCCCGATGCAGGACTTGGAGAACTTTGTCTATTGGTAATAACTGCCCTCAAAGGATAAGCGCTTTCAAAAAAAACAAGTTCTGCGGTTAACATTTGCCCTAGTACAAAACTATGCTCAAAAGCTTGTGTGCCGTGGGCAAACTGTAAATATAAAGCATAGCGATCGCTCTTTTTGCCCCATAGCCAAGTCCGACTTATCCGCAGGCGATCTTCTGTTTCTACTTGCTGTCCGATTACTAACCAGAAATCCTGAATATGGTTACTGGTAGCTTGATTACTTGCTAGTTCCGTTAGTTCTGCTTGACTTTGCGTCCAACCAATTTGTGTGCGAATATCTGCCTGTATGCCTTTAGGCAAATCATCTAAACGCTGAAATCCTTCCAATAGTAAATGTAACTTCCCCAAACTATATAAGAGCCGTTCTTGCCACCCTGAACCAGACAAGATAATGCTGGGAATATCTCGTAATTGTCTAGCCAAACTAGGAGCCTGAGCATCCACCATCCTAGCGGCGGGTTGTTCCCAAAAGCTATAGGACTCAGTGCTGATGGCTGTAATCCCTTGACGGACTAAATCATGGAGCCAAACTTGCAACTCCTGTACTCCTGCTGTGACTTTCTGCAATCTGGCTTTAGTCCGTTTTGCCTGTGCCTCTGGATCAACAGCCTTTTCAGGTTGGCTTGTTTTTTGCTTTTGTTTCTCTTCGCGTTCTGCCCGTGATGTCACCCAATCAGCCACCCAATCAGGCGGATTGGCTTGGGCTAAAGCTGTAGGTTGATTGACCATCAGAAACATAAGTCCTAAGCCATGTTTGCAGGGAAATTTGCGACTGGGACAACTACAACGGAATGCTGGTTCAGATAGGTCTATCTGTGTGCGATAGGGATCTTTGCCACTACCTTGACATTCACCCCAAACAACCTGTTGATCTTTGCCCAAGTTAGCCCATTTATTGAGTGACGCTAAACCTTTTCCATTCTTTGCAGAGGCAGAATCTGGGGCTAAGGCGATGACTTGTTCTATTGTCCAATCACCGATTTCTATATGGGGAGATTCATGATTTGTGAAGACCATTTGCTTATGATGATAATTTGGTAGTGATGCAAGCAAAACTATGACAATTATCCTAGCTTAGTTTTCATGGTACATTACTTTATTAACTGATGTTACGTGGAAGTTTCCAAGACCCTCACCCCTAGCCCCTCTCCCAAAAGGGGAGAGGGGAACAAGAAATTAGTCTTACACACCCTCTCCCTTGATCTACCGTGTACACACAAGTCTCTCTATCTACGTTTCAGGGTTTAGATCCCCCCAGCCCCCCTTAAAAAGGGGGAGAATAAATTAAATTTTCTTCTTCCCCCTTTTTAAGGGGGATTGAGGGGGATCATTAGTAACTCGCGCTATAGCTGACAACTTGTGTGTACACCCCCTCTCCCTTGATGGGAGAGAGGGTTCCACCTAACATCAATTGTGTAGTTCCGTTAAGTAAAAGAGAATATAACCACTGAATCTTTAAGGATAAATAAATGATAGTTAGAGAGCAACAAGCCGATCGCCTACGAAAATGGCGATTGATCCTTGGGGGCGGAGCCGCCGATGGCATTGGTGGCAGTTGCCTGAGCGATCGCGATTTAGCGATGGATGGAGCCTTGGCAGCTTTGTATGGAGAGGATCATCTTGATGGCTCTGAAGATCGAAAAGGAGGATTGGGAAGTTCATCGCCCAAGGTAGCGCGTTGGTTAGGGGATATTCGCACTTTCTTCCCGACTTCGGTTGTGCGAATTATGCAGCAGGACGCTTTGGAAAGATTGAACTTGCAGAGAATGCTCCTAGAGCCAGAAATGCTGGAAGCGATCGAGCCTGATGTGCATCTTGTCTCAAATCTATTGTCTCTTAGCGGCATCATGCCAAGCAAGACTAAGGAAACTGCAAGGTTAGTGGTGCGGCGAGTAGTTGAGGAACTGCAACGCAAATTAGAAAATCCCACCAGACAGGCGATCTTAGGCAGTCTCAATCGAGCCACTCGCAATCGTCGTCCTCGACATCATGAAATTGATTGGCATCGCACCATTCGCGCCAATCTTAAAAACTATCAACCCAAATATCGAACTATTATTCCTGAAACACGCATTGGCTATGGGCGCAAGCGTTCTTCTCTTAGGGATATCATTCTCTGTGTTGATCAAAGCGGCTCAATGGCGACTTCTGTGGTCTATGCAGGAATTTTTAGTGCGGTTTTAGCCACTTTGCCTGCGGTCAAAACCAGTATGGTGGTCTTTGATACGGCGGTTGTGGATTTGACGGAGTTGCTGCAAGATCCAGTGGAAGTTCTCTTTGGCACGCAATTAGGCGGCGGCACGGATATTAATCAGGCGATCGCCTATTGTCAGAGCCTAATTCGTCAGCCTCATGAAACGATTTTGGTATTGATTAGCGATTTATATGAGGGTGGCAACAATCAAGAAATGTTAAAGAGAATGGCGGCTCTAGTGGCTTCTGGGGTACAGGTGATTGCGCTATTAGCTTTAAATGATGATGGTGCGCCTTCCTATGATCACAACAATACGGCGGCGATCGCCAGTTTTGGCGTGCCTTCCTTTGCCTGTACTCCAGACCTCTTCCCAGATTTAATGGCGGCGGCGATTAACCGTCAAGATATTCAACAATGGGCTGCAACTAAGTAGCTAGGCATAAGTAAACCAAAAAGGTAGTTCCGCCCGCTACGCGGGCGGAACTACCTCTGGTTTTAGGGTTTAATTATGTTGAGCTACTTAATCACACATAAAGGTTTCGCAAACTATATGAATGAGTCATCAATCTTCCAAACTATCACCGCCACTGCCCTGATTGGAACCCAGAGGCAAGCATTTACTCCCATTAGTACCGATGGAAAGTTGGGTCAGCTACTAGCGAGTGTTGATACCACCAATCAAGAATCCGCCTTGCTAAGTACCGTGGCGATCGCAACCATGTACCAACAAGCAGGACAATTACCAATCACCAATCACCAATTACCAATTCCCCAACCCTGTGAATTAGAGGATTTACCTCGTTGTGGCGATCGCATTAATTACTATCTATCGCTGATGATGAATGGTGAACAAACGCAACTGCTGCCCGAACTACTTGATCGCTTAGCTGCTCTCGGTCAAAGGGTTCATGAAACTAGCTTACCGAGCTTACTGGACTTGGGTAAAAGACAATCGGATTTGCGAGAAGCGATCGCTAAGGTATTGGGTAAGCGTGGGCAATGGTTAGCGGCGCAAAATCCTGAATGGAACTATGTGGCGAGTGAGGATGAATCGGTATGGGAGACGGGAAGTAAGGCGGCACGGTTAATGTGGCTTTCGCAATCACGTCGTCAAGAACCTAATCAAGCAAGACAACTGTTAGAGTCAACATGGAAACAGGAAAGTGCCAGCGATCGCACCGCTTTTTTGGAATCGTTTAGCGATAATTTGAGTATGGCAGATGAGCCTTTTTTGGAAGCATTACTTGACGATCGCAGTAAGGAAGTGCGGCGCATTACCGTTGATTTGCTGACCTGTTTGCCTGAGTCGAGATTTTGCCAAAGAGCGATCGCCAGAGTTCAGGATTTGATCAAATTACAGCGTGATGGGAATCAGCCATATTTTACGGTTGATTTGCCTGAAGCGCATACGCTTGAGATGCTGAGGGATGGAATTGAGGCGAAAAGTAACGATCATCAAAATAATAATCAAATTGGCGATCGCGCTTCGTGGTTATTGAAGATGCTGACATCAACGCCGTTATCTTTTTGGAATCAGCATCTGGTGATGTCTACTGAGGATTTAGTTAAGGCTGCTAATCATTCACAAAGCGATCGCTTACTCCTCCAAGGATGGATTGCGGCGGCTCAAAAAACAGGGAATTTAGTTTGGTTGCAAGCCTTGGCTGAGTTTAGTCAAGAGGAGTCGGTCAATCGCATTGCTGGTCAGCCTTTAGCCGATAGTCTCATTTTAGATTTTCAACAACAAGCAGCAGAAATCCATCTGCTCAAAAATCCTGATTTAGCCTTTAGTAATCTTTTTAAGTCGCTTCTCTTTAGGCATAAAACGATCTGGAATGAAGAAGTAAGTGCGATCGTTCTTGAAGTAATTATCACCACTCTGGATCGATTTATCACAACTTCTCAATTAATAAGTAATTATTGGGGTATCAGTGAATTTATTCGCGATGCTGCGAAATATATAGCTCCATCGTTAATTCCTGCGGCTAAGGAGCAAGCGCTTGCGGTTAGTCAAAGGTTACAGGATCTTACTCTGGATTCTGAAAATAAAAAAGAACATAGGGAATGGGAGTATATGCAAACAACATTACATAAATCCATTAAACAATTTGTCGATTTATTGCAAATTAGGCAGGAAATGTTGGAGTCAATTATATGAATTTCTTCAAGAGAAGTCTACGCGAGTTGTTACTACGTCTAAGTCAAGATAATGAAATTTGACTTATGCTTCTTGAAAGTAATGGTATAGATTAGCGATCGCCACATAAGACGATTTTTTAACTACATCTGCGTTTTAAAGCTTTATGCAATAATTTTAGAGAATCCACTATAATCTTAAATCTTAATAAGATTTAAGAAAGTCATCATGATTATTGAAACCAGCTATGCACAGACAACGCCCAATTTGAATGTATTACTTGATCGCGTTGTCAACGATCGCGAGATTATCTATATCAAAAGTCAAAGTGGTGAAAATGTTGCCTTGATTGCTGCGGATGAGTTACAAAGTTTGTTAGAAACTATGCATCTTTTGCGATCGCCTAGAAATGCGGAACGTTTGCTAAATGCTATTAGTCGAGCTAGAACACATGTTGAAACTTCTCAAACACCTGATGATTTGCGAAAGGAGTTAGGACTTGTCAAAGAGTAATGCTCCATTAAGTAGAGAATCTATTTTCGATCAAGATTTTCGTACAGATTTAACCCATTGGATTTCTGTTGATCGTAAGGTTGCTTTGAGGGTAATGGATTTAGTTGATGCAGTCATGCGCGATCCTTTTAACGGAATTGGGAAGCCTGAACCTTTAAAATATCTTGGCTCTGGTATTTGGTCGCGTCGTATTACTCAAGAGCATCGACTGGTTTATCTAGTTGAACAAAATTACATTAAATTTTTGCAATGTAGATATCACTATTGAGTAAAAAGCGATCGCTTTATTCGGCTTATTGGAAGTAATGGTATAAATTAGCGATCGCCACATCAGACGATTGTTTAACTACATCTGCTTTTAAAGCCTTATGTCCCGAAGCTTGAGCTTTTCCCCCAGAAAATATTGAGTTAAGAATCTTGTAAATGGCTAATTATAAGCGCTAAATGACTTGGCAAATCGGCAGTCAAAGTATCACTACAAGGTTCTGTTACAAGCCCACTAAGATGCTCTACATCTCGAATTTTTCTTGTAAGTATATGAATTAAAGACGCGGGTTTATCTAGTTCAAATATATCCTGTGCATCTAGGACAATTACTGTCTTACCAGTTCTGGCATGAAAAAGAGCTTGTCTCAGCCTTGCTTCACTAAGCTTTTGTTGTCTTTCAGTCTGATCTCTTTTGGGAAAACCTGTTGCACCTTTCAAAGTAAAAAATATTCCTAATCCAGTAGTGCTAAAAAGATTAACTTCCATAAGACTACATAATCTCGCAAACTGCTGATCATTTACTTTTGCCTTAGTACACTTAGCTTCAACAACAATATCTCTTTGATTATCTTTCATATAAAGAAGTCTATAAAGAGGAAACCAATGTAAATTATCACCACTTACCAAAAGATCATACTGAGAACTAGCAGAACGAAAACTTTTTATGCTAGTAAGACCTTTCAATCCACAGAATGTGAGAGCTACTATCGTCTCTAGTAAATTACCAGCATTTTTACGCTGTAAGTCCGTGGGCGATTTAATTTCTATATAAGTTTTGAGATTCTCTAAGTGTTCTGAAAGTCTAGTGTCTGGAGTATATAGAAAAGATGCTATATTATTTATCGAAGTTTCATCTTTTGGGTCTAAAATTTCCAAAGCTCTGAGCAAATTTACAATCAAAGCTCCTTGGTCTAAAGAATCTAACATATATTAAACAAACTCAATAGGTTCTTTGGCAACGGCAATTACATCAAAAGACATTTCATTATAGTCTTCAATACTTTCTCCACATTCACGACATATCCAAGGCAAGGTAGGGAAACCTATACCAAATGGTATTGAACCTACAGATGCTTCGCTGCAATTGTGATAGATAAGAAGACGATTACTGCATAGCCCCGACGATCCAAGCGCAATAACAACTGCATAAGCTTGAGGTAGTTTTACTCGGAGACTTACAACAAGCTCATGAGGCATTACTTTGGAATTGGGATTTCTAAACTTTTTACTCAGCTTTGTCTTTTGACTAGCGTCTAAGAAATTTAGTCTAACATCACAAGTAAATTGGTTCATACAAGCTACTCTAAATTGAGTTCCGCTAATAAAAACTTTAGCACTCCAGTACTACTTCCACACTCTTGATAACACTTTAGGTGTTGCAAAGAGTCTTGGTTGTTAGAAAGTGGATTTAGCCCAAAGTAGCAATGTACACGAAAAAGAGTTTCAACTTTTACTGTGTTCTCAACATCCTTGTCAACATCAATCGTATCTGAAGAAGAGCCGAGTGAATCTGAAATTTTTTTAAGGCTAAATTCATAGGATTTAGTCCCCCATTCTCTGATAAGAGTATGTAAAATAGCTCTCTCAACTTGAAAAAGTTTTTGCGAATCATATGGAAAAGAATAGTCTAATGAATCTAGCGTAGCTTCAGCTAAAGTCCGCGAAAGTGCTTTCAATCCTGAATCATCGATATCAACTTCCTCATCCTCACCACTATGAGCATTTAAAGCTATACCTGATGATTTAGCTCTAACTCTTTTATGACTCCATCTATATTGAGGCTTATCAAGGAATTTGTCCCATAGTTTGTAGAGAAGTAGATCATCAAGTGCTGGATGCTCCCATTTAGCTCCAAGAATTGTTTCAAGATCTTTAAATACTCCTTGGATATGTAGCCAAAAAGGGAATTGGCTTCTAGAATCCTTTTTCTCTTCACTTGTATTAGAGAATCCATCCCAGCTAAGCCCAATATATTTTTCACCAACTTCAGCTATAACTGGCCAACGGATATAAGCAATGTCAAAGGTTTTCGTGTTACCTTCTTTGTCAACGTATTCTCTAGGAATGTAGTGTTCTACACGACAAGTGTAGATATACCAAACTTTACAGCTTGAGGCTTCTCTAATTGGTCCATACCATCCTGACTCTCCAAACCTTAGTGGTGCAGAAAACTCA
>DCSN01000072.1:21379-33348 GCA_002325645.1 Pseudanabaena sp. UBA1465 | reverse complement strand
GAAATGGTTGGTTTGCAAACTCCTAAGCGATCGCTAATCAGTAAGGAAGTTCAAACCGTAGCGACTGAGTTAGCAAGAGCTACCCAACTCGTATAAAACCAAAAAAGATAGACTGCAATCCACGTGGTCTATCTAGCTATGAGAAGACGTGCTTTGCGCGTCTTTTGTTCTTTCTTTGTTCTTTTATAGTAATTATTAGCAGTGCTATGCTTTTGCTTTGTTTATGTGATAATCCATGACACCAGAAAAATCTTATCGCCCAAATGTGGGAATTATTGTATTCAATCGGAAAGGGGAAGTACTAGTTGGCGAGCGTCTGGGAGTACCTGACTCATGGCAATTTCCTCAGGGAGGAATCGATGAAGGAGAAGATCCAGAAGCCGCAGCATTGCGGGAACTCTATGAAGAGGTTGGCATTAATGATGCCACCTTAGCCTACGTGCATCCTGAATGGCTTTATTATGATTTTCCACCGACCTTAAAGCTGTCGGGCAAATGGGCGAATTATTGTGGACAAAGACAGCGTTGGTATGCTTTTTATTGGGATCATCCTGCATCTGATTGCCAATTAGATATCCACGATCGCGAGTTTCGAGTAGTGCAATTTATGGCGATCGAAAAAACGCTCGATTCGATTGTGCGGTTTAAAAGAGAAGTTTATCAACAGGTAGTTAAAATTTTTACGCCTGTAATTCGCGATTATATTGGTAAATTGAATTAAAAATTTTTGAGATCAAATTTTAATTTGATCTAATTTTTTATTGGTGTATTTGGGGTAAATATTCAGGCATCAGGCATTTACCAAAGTAAATGTCTCATACTTTCGTGTTTTTTGTATTTTATACTTTAATCCCCATGATGTTAACGATCTCCAAAATAATATGGAAAAAATATGGAAAAATTGTTGAATGATAATAAGATACGAATACCCAACACTTTACGATCAAACGCGATCAATAGAAATTGATCAATTCACCTTAGAAATGATTCCCGCCACACACAACAAAAATATTTTAGATATTGGTTGTGGTGTAGGTCGCGGCGCTTCAATTATTCAAGACTGCATGCAGATGGTGGGAATTGACCTATCGGATGTAGCGATCGCACAGTCGAAAAAGCTTTATGCAGGTCGGGGAAATTGTCAATTTTTACAGATGAATGCTCTTGATCTAGACTTCCCTGATAATACCTTTGACATAGTAATAGCGATCGAAGTAGTAGAACATGTTTCTGATGCTCAGAGAATGCTCCATGAAGCGATACGAGTACTAAAATCAGGCGGATGTTTGCTATTGAATGCTGCCAATCGTGACAGTTTGCACTTACGGATTATTCGCAGTTTAGGTTATCAGGAATTCAAAACTAATTATCAGCATATTCAAGAATTTTACTTGTCAGAACTAAAAACTCTGCTCGTTGATACTGGGGCAGAGATTCAAGAGGTTAGAGGTTCTCTGCTCCTTCCTTATTGGGGAGTACCTGGAGTTGACGCATCAATTAGGAATCTCACTGATCATAAGCCTGAAGTAATTGAGATTTTAAAAGAACTAGGACATCAAGTTGCACCAGAATATACTTATGCTTTGTTTATTGCTTGTACTAAACCCTAGTTGGCGCAAAATCACACCGTTTTCTATTGCTGTGTTGGCTATTTTGAGCCTACAGCAAGTTTAGCTTTACCTAAACAAAAAAAGGGACGCTTTGCGTCCCTCTTTTTGTTTCATACATTCCCAATTATGTCACTAAAAGCCTTGAATTCTCTAAATTAAGGTTTATCAACCACTGGAAACTGGTTTAATTCTCCAAGATTATATTTGATAAGTGATGACTCCCACTCACCAATAATTTCACGATCTGACGGATTTTTGCGACGAAACTCATCTAACAGAATTAGTGCATCGTATTCAAATCCAAAAGATCGATACCCTGCAAGCCTTTCTTTCAAAGATCCCTGCATTGACTGAGATTTTGATGCATCTGATATAGAGACTCTCTGTAATTTACCAACAACAGATTCATCATTATTTTGACGATCGCCGAGATTACAAATTATATTGAACTCCCATCTATAGGTTTGCCCTTCTACAATTTTCTCAGATGATATATTCGGGGGGATAGTTAGTCGTACAATTCCAGATTTGTTATCCGACAAAGAAAAACTCTTGCTATAAATCACTTCTCGGTTAGCATCTTTGAGAATAAATTCTGCTTCAGGTGCTGTTGTTTTCGGTACAAACAGTAAAAATGTTGGGTAGTCATTTGTCGTTGAGATCGTTTGTCTAGCATCTAGTGATAAGACCTGAGGGGCTAATTCAGAACAATTTTCACCTCTTCTGATTAATGGAATTGTACGAGTTTTACCACCGAGGGCAGGAATTTTTGTTTGTTTGAATTTATTTGAAACTTGGGATTGGGCGAAGACTATACCGAGTGGTAAAGTTAGTCCGAAGAATACAAACAACAAAGTTATTCTGACAACTTGAAGCCGATTAACAATTTGCATATACTTTAGCGTTAGCGTTAGAGAACAATAATATTTGGACAGCTCAGAAATATTACATTTTAGATAAAACTATCTAGGCATAATCAAAAAAATAAAATCAGAACCTGTGGCGATCGCTATGCATACACTACAGATTTTTGGATTTTACATTTAATTATGACTAGCTAATTGTAGCAATCTTAAATAATAATCAAGTAAGATTGCCACAGCAAATCTGAAGTAACAATTGATACATTTAATCTAAAAAGGAATTCGGAATACTCGAGCGCCAATAGTACCTTCCTTAATTTCTAAAATTAGATTTTGTTTGGCATCAATTTTCCAAACTTGCCCAGGCATCTTAAGCTTAGCCTTTATAGTTTCTCCAGTGCTTACTAAAGGCTTTGCCTTATCACCAGTAAAGGCAGATCTTAATGCTTTGCCATCGGCATTGATAACCCTGACAAATCCAGGAACAAAACCAAAATCAGCTTTGCTATTATTTGTGATTTCCACATTCATCACAAAATAGCCAGATGGATTGATATCAACGTTTCTCAAAATAATAGTGACATCTTCTCGCGTTAATGCCGCTATCATTGTTTGATCAGCAAGTTTGGGCTTAGGTGCTTCATTAGCTGTGCCAGAGTTTAAAATAGTCTCAGTTTTTTTTGTTTCTGGGGATAAATTATTATTTGTATTCCTAGGATTTACAGCAATCTGTGAGCCATCTTTTGTATCCTTACCTTCTTTTCTATCTTTGTCTTCTTCGGCGGCTTTTCTAGCCGCAATCTCAGCTTGAGCAATCTTTTCGTCACTGCATAATTGCATACGAGCTTCGGCTAAAGCCTCAACATTTTCTAAGGAATAGCGCTCATAGTTGCGACTGGTGATGATTTCTGCTAGGTACTGCATTCTTTCAATGGAAGCAGGATGGGTATCTAACCAGTTTGTACCTGTTTTTTTATCGTATTTGCGCCATCTTTCAAATACTCTATATAAACCATCAGCAGAATATCCTGACGAAGCTAGGATACGAGTTCCCAGTAAATCAGATTGTTTTTCGAGAGCGCGACTAAAGGCAAGCTCAGGCTTTACTAAATTGAAAAAATCAGAAATCAGTGGTATTTTTTTTAGCAGGTTTGCTTTGACATCAGTAGTCACTTTTAAATAGCCATGGGAAAAAACAGCATGAGCAATTTCATGGCTGAGAATACCTGCCAGCTCTGCTTCGGATTCAACATCTGCGATTGTCCCTAAATTAATAAAGATTTTGCCTCCAGGCAGAGCGAAAGCATTTAATGATTTATCCCGAACAACATAGAACTCGTATTTAAAGTCGTCCCTACCAGCAAATTTTGCAAGCTTTTGTCCAAGTTTATTGAGATATTCTAAAAAATTAGAACTCTTTGACAGATAGTCGGTTCTTGATTTGCTTTCTTCCGCTAAAGTTTCACCATATCCCGACTCCCCTTTTTTAATCATGTCTATCAGCTTGGCATCACCAGACAGTATTCCAGTAACTATGGTGTCTTTTTTGAAATCATCAAGGAATTGGTTGATGTTTTCTTCTGATATTTTCTTGTACTTAGCAGCATCAGGATGTTCAGGATAATTAAGACCAAACTGTCGGGCGGCAATGGATGCTTCGACTAACATACCTTTTGATTTTAAAAGCTGTAATAGCGGCTCGACGATATCAACCCGATCAGGGTAAAACTCATAAGCTCGGTCTAAGGTAGCGATCGCCTTTTCAGGTTGATTCCAGCGTAATGCCGCTTCGGCAAACTTCACATGACCTGGAATGAACTCAGGATAGTTATCTGATAATTTCCCCAAAGATATCAATGCTTGGGTTTCTAATCCATCTTTGAGTCCTGCTTCGCCATTACGCCAATATAATCTGGCTCCATCAGAAATTTTATCAACATCTCTAGTGGGTGGGATGAGTGCAGCAGTGCCTCTGGGGAAAGGGTTGCCAATAGATTGCAGGAGTTTTTTTGCTTCAGCAGTTGCACCACGTTGAAGTAAGCGATCTGAGTCTCTCCGAAGTGCATAGTTACTTATCTTGCTTTCATCTGATATGGATTGGCTGTCCGCTAAGACGCTCTCAATGTTGCAATTTTTATTGTCTCCAAGCTGTATTTGCTCAACAGGCTTTTGATCTTTAGGGGTTTTCTCCTGTGGTTCTGCCTGACTAATAAAAAAGCTGGAAATCAACAGACCAACACAAAAAAATGCAAACATTCGCCAAACAAATCGGCGCGTCATTGGGATTATTAGCACGACGAATTCCTAATACCTAGAATTTTAAGAATGCATTAACTTAGTATAAAATTACAGCATTCTTAAAATTTATGCAAATAATCCATGACACAGCAAATCACAAAATTTGGACTGTTATGCTTTCTAGGTTTGATTTCCACTTTTCCGAGTAACTTATTAGTTGTTTACGCCCATAATCAAAACTTAGACAAATCAAAGTCATCAAACGTTGAAAACCTCTTGAATACAGGGAATACGTTCCTGAAAAAAGGTCAATTTAATCTAGCAATAGAAGCCTTTAAAAAAATGCTGGAAATTAGTGATCAAAGGCAAGACTCTGTTGGCAGGATTCAATCACTGATTGGGTTAGGATCGGCTTATAGCGATCTGGGACAGTATGCTAAATCTTTAAAAGTGTATAACCAAGCCTTAATAATTGCTAAGGAAAATCAAGATCGGGCTGGGGAATCTGCAATTCTCAACAATATTGGCTTGGTATATCGAAATATCGTGCAATTTGACAAATCTTTGACCTCTTATAACAAAGCTTTAGAAATTCAAAAAAGTTTGGGTGATCGCCGAGGTATTTCTATAACATTAGGCAATATTGGCATTATCTATCGCATTAAGAAGGAATATTCTGATGCCCTGAGATATTATCAAGAAGCTTTAACCTTGGCGCAAGAATTGAATGATCGTGAAGGCGAAGCGATTATATTAAACAATGTTGGGTTTCTCTATAATCAACTAGGTACTACAGCGAAAGCATTTAAGAGCTTTAGTCAATCCCTTGCGATTTATCAGTCCTTGAAAGACTTCAAGAATGAAAGTGTTACACGCGGAAATATTGGCTTGGTTTATTTTGACCTAGGCCAATTTGAATCTGCTTTGAATTATTATCAAGAAGCTTTAGCAATTAGTCGAAAAATTGGCGATCTCACTGGTGAAGCAAAACTTTCTCAGTATATTGGAACTACTCTCAAGGAGTTAAAACTAGATTATTTAGAGGTAGCTTTTCTAAAGCAGTCGGTCAATGCTTACGAAAAAATCCGTAAAGATCTCAGTTCCCTATCGATTCAAGAGCAAAAGATTTATGCTAGTAGTGTCTCTCAGGTATATCGTCGTCTTGCCGATTTACTTCTGCAACAAGATCGAGTTGTAGAATCCTTGCAAGTTCTCGATTTGCTTAAGGTGCAAGATCTTGACGACTATCTTAGAAATATTAAAGGTAATGACAGAACCTATCAAGGGATTCGACTTTTAGAGCCTGAAAAAGCTTTTCTGAGCCAGTTGTTGCCTGAAAAATATGAGAAAATTCCAGACTTAAATCAACAACTTTTAAACCAAATCCAACAACTACCCAAATCAGAACTGAATAAAGCTCCTGACTATTTGCAAAACCTTGCACAGGGTCGTGTTTTACTCTATCCATTCATTCTTGAAGATCGATTGGAAGTTATCTTGTTTGCCGCTAATTCTCCTGCAATCCGTAGGACTTCCTTCATCAAAAAGGCTAAGCTAAAGAGTCTTATTGCTGACTTCAATAAAGAACTGCTGAACTATAAAGCAGATAACTTTCTCGATACTTCTAAGGAGCTTTACAAGTTACTGATCAAACCCATTGAGGAAGATCTTCAACGATTGAACACTAAAATAATTTTTTATGCTCCTGATGATATATTGCGCTACATTCCACTAACGGCTCTCCACGATGGCAAGCAGTTCTTGATCGAGAAGTATACCATCAACTATTTAGTTGCTTATATCCTTACTCCCTTTGGAGCTAAATCTTCAAGCCAGCCTAGTATTCTTGCAGGTGCATTTGGAGGCAGACAAGGCGAAAAGAAATTTGAAGAAGCTGGTCTGCCTGGAACACTTGTAGAGATATCCGCTATCAGTAAATTGATTCAAAATACTAGATTGTTATCTGAAGACAGTTTTACCCGCGCAGCCACAGAAGCCCAACTCGCCAATCACAATATTCTCCACCTTGCCACCCACGGTTCCTTTAACTCAGGAATCCCTGATGATTCCTTTATTATTTTTGGCAATGGCGATAAGATACGCCTTAGCGAGATGTCTGATCTGAAGCTCAGTAATATTGACTTGATGGTGCTTAGTGCTTGCCAGACTGCCGTAGGCACGAAATTGGGTAGTGGTGTGGAAATTTTAGGGTTTGGCTATCAAGTCCAAAGGGCTGGCGCAAAATCATCGATCGCATCTTTATGGAGAGTTGGCGATGAAGGCACTCAAAATCTGATGCAAGCATTTTACGGTTATGTAAAACAGACCAATAATTCTAGGGCGATCGCCCTAAGACTTGCTCAAATCGATATGATTCGGGGTCAGAGTTTTGCTCATCCTTACTTCTGGTCGCCCTTCATTCTAATAGGCAATGGTTTATGATTTTTGAGCGTGATCCTGATTCTTGAAAATTGGTACTCCCTTCCCGCTATAAAATTAGATATTAAAAACCAAGAATTAGCGTTGCGGCGCGAAGCGCCGCAACGCTAATTCTTTACTGGGAAGGGAATATTACTACTCAATCACTCGATATACATTTACTTTTTGGTATTTTCCTTTTAAAAGGATTTCTCCCCAACTTTCCACTTCATAGCGATCGCCTAGATAATTTAATGTCTCTTGAGCAATTAAAATTCGGCAATCATCAATTTGTCGATCTTTTTCGCAGGATTCTAATCGTGCGGCAATATTGACGCTATCACCAATTACACCATATTCCAACCGCCCCTTCCCTCCTAGACTACCTACCATAACCTCACCAGTAAAAATCCCCACTCTCATTTGGATATTTGGCAAGTCTTGCTTCGCAAATTCTTGATTCAATGATTTCAGAACTGCCCTCATTGCTAAAGCACTAGCAACTGCTTGTCTTGCATCTATTGCGATCTCTAAATCCTGATTGCGAGGGATTGGCACACCAAAAACTGCCATCACACTATCACCAATAAATTTATTGACAACTCCTTGATGAGCCTGCACTACATCTGCCATCGCCGTAAGATATTCGTTGAGCCAAAACATAATCCTCTCTGGAGATTCCCCTTCTACTATCGTGCTGAAATTTTTGATATCTGTAAACAGCAGTGTCGCTGTTACTTTTTGCCAAGGCAATCTACCCGATTGCAAGAGATGATCACGACCTTGCCACAGAGCATTGGCAATTTCTGGTGAGGTCTGTTGCCCTAAAAGTCGCATCATCATTTGTCGCTGTTGCAGAAATTGATATTGACGAGAGATTAGTGTTGTCACACTCGTCAGTACTAAAGCTAGTACAGGGGCAACTATGGGAATCCAACCTTGTTGGATAAAAAGCCAATAACTAAACCCTATCAGCATCGTTACAAGTAGGAATTCACTGGCGATAAAGATCAATGGTTTACGGATAAACCATGCCACTGCAATTCCCGCGATCGCCCAACCCAAAATCCAAAATAACTCTTCTACCTCACTCCAAAACCAAAACTGGCCATCACCATCTAGTAATACACTTAGCAAGTGACTGACAATATGAGCTTGTACTTCTACCCCTGAGATCATCACCGTACCTTCGGATGTAAAACTATAGGGGGTCAAAACGACATCCTTCAAACTAGGCGCACTCGCACCAATCATCACAATTTTCCCTCTAATCAGTTCAGGTTTGACTTGTTTTTGCAGCACTTGAGTCAAGCTAACCCGATGCATTGATTGAGATGAACCGCGATAATTAATTAATAGTTGATAACCAGCACCACCATCGATTGTTTGATAAGCACCAGAGTCTGATTTCAGGCGTGGATATAATGTATTGCCAATCTCATATTCATTTTGGGAATTAAACACCGATCTCATGTTTTGACAAGCTAGGCTTTGAGCCTTTGACTGTTCGCTTGGACATCCATCTCTGAGATAGGCTAACACCAGTTGAATTGAGAAAGAAGGTGTGTCTACATAAAATAGTAAGGCTCGTCGAATAAAGCCGTCAGGATCGGCAGGTGCATCGACATAACCAAACTGTTCTTCTGGTAGATTTGGGGGCGGATCAATCCGTTCTTCGGGAGTATAGCCATGACTCATTGCGGCAATTACATTAGGTTTCCGAAACTGTTTTACTAGTTCCGCTTGCCCAGGCTCTTGAGGTATATTCCTCGCCAAATCTAAACCGATCGCGGCGGGCTGATGTCTATTTAGCTCTGATAGAGTTTGCGCGACAAGGCGATCACTTAATGGCCATTTGTATTGTTTGATGTCGCTTTCGGTGATCGTTACCAGTAACAATCTCGGATCGGTTATTTTGTCGGGACGCGATCGCATCATCTGGTCAAAAACCATTAGCTCCAATTGTTGCAGTCCCCCCAGTTGTCTGACTCCATAGAGCATCCCCAAAATAATCGCGCTAGTGACAAACGCAGACCGAAATCTTGACAATTTTAATTCTGTAAATTTTGGCAATTTTGGCAATTGATATTTTGACAATTGATATTTGGGAAATAGCGATTTTAGTCCTTGAAACTTTTTTAGCATTAGTATCGATAACAGGCTTAATTGCAATTAGAGTCAGGATTGGTTAAGCCTAACTCTAATTGCTTTATCGGATCTATAGCGATCGCCATAATGCTGAGGGCAAATTAACCCCGCAAACTCATAGCAAGAAGCCCTACAAATGCTACACGATTATATCTATGGCGAGTTTATTAGCGATCGCCTCACCTTTTAATATTTCAACTAACTTGAGCGCAAATGCCATCGCTGTACCTGCGCCACGACTAGTCACCACAAAGCCGTCAACAACTACAGGAATTATTAAATATTCACCAACTTCTAACTGATCTTGTACTGATGGAAAAGAAGTGGCGCGTTTGCCTTTGAGCAAACCTGCTTTGGAGAGAACAGTGGGAGCAGCACAAATTGCACCAATTAATTTATCGGCTTTGGCATGGGCAATCAACATTTTTGTAATTCTGGGATCTTCTCTCATGCGAAAAGTCCCTGCGCCGCCAGCAAGAACGATCGCATCAAATTCACTCGAATTAACTTGATCAAGAAGTGTATCGGCAATAATCGCGATCGCATGAGCGCCGATCACAGTTTTTGTCTCTAAGCTTGCCGTCACCACTTCAATATCAGCGCGGCGCAACACATCGATAATCGTAATTGCTTCGATTTCTTCAAAGCCTTCAAATAGAGGGACAAGTACAGTTTTCATGGTTCATGTTTCTACGATTTAATAAAGAACCAGATTTTCTGTGGCGCGGCTTTGCCACATCATAGAAAATCGGTTCTTGGTTCCACAAACAAGGGGCTTAAGCCCCTTGTTTATGAAGATTCTTTCTGACATTGACTGCATATGCCGAAAAATTCGAGGGTGTGGTAATAAATCTGAAAGCTATGCTTTTTTGCTAATTGATTGCCAAGATCGTGAATAGGACAGCTATCAATCGGTAAGGATTGACCACAGTTGAGGCAATTGAGATGATGACGATCGGCACGGGTGACACTATAAACGGTTTCACCATTGGGCAGGGTAAGGGCTTTGATGAAGCCTTGTAATTTCAGTACTTCTAGCGATCGATACACCGTAGCTAAACCCATACTTTTTTCACTATTGCGTAACTCTGAGTGAATATCTTGCGCGGATACGGCGCGATCGTGGTGTTGAAGAAGATGTAGCACTCGTTCTTGGCTGCGAGTGAGTTTTGCTTTCATGCTTTTAATGGGCGAAAACATACCCTTAGAGTATGTTTTCTGATGGTTCAGAACTTAAAAGGATTATAAATCACGCATGGTACAAAGGTGTTCTTTAATAATTCATAGGTATTAGAATCAATATCTGTGATCAATTGCTTATGTACAAGTTCATCGATCGCCTGAGTACCATAAACCAAAGCGGAGAGACCTGCGATGGTGGCGCGAAAGTCGATCGCTAAATTTGAAAAATCACCGTTGCCATAGCGTTTGACCGCAAGCTGACCCCGATGGCTACTGATCCGAAAGATCCCCTCATTCCAACTGCAATGAGAGTCACTGAGGGCAAAGGTAAAGGGTTCGCAATCAATCGGTAAACCATTCACAGCGCCGACAATATCGACAATCCTCACCATCCAAGGGTCAGTCATTGATGATTGCAAGCGACCTGCATCGCGGAGCCATGTATGGATATTTGCATCTAGGGGAACGGGCATTTTGATGCTATGGATTTGATCGCGATGGCTAGCAAAAAAAGAAAATAGGCGATCGCGAGATTCTAAGTCCGTCCAAAATATTGATGAGATTTCGATGTGGCGATCGCTGAATGGTAAGTTGCCACTACTATCGATCGCATAGATGGCTAGAGCTACAGGTTGATGATCGCGTTTCACCAACACACAAAGCTTGTTGCGGTGAAGATGCCACCATTGATCGTAATTAAAATTAGTAATCGCTAAGCCGTGATTGTGGGCGTGAGTATGGGGGTGCAAAGTCTGCGATCGCAGGCTCTCATAGAGAAAATTCGACAAAATATCCCTTACTTCAGTGGCGGGAAGGCGATCGCAACTTAAGTTAGTTTGGCTTGATGATTTTTTTGTTAAATAGGTTGATAACGCTGCTACAGGAATATTTACTTCATAATTAGCATTGGCGATCGCATAGCCCAGTGATTCATAAAAACTAGCTTTAAAAGGCGTAAGCATACTCACGCAGATCCCTTGCATCCGCATTTCGAGAAATGCACTTTTCATCAAAGCAGTTACACAACCCTGATTGCGGTATTCAGGATATGTCCAGACACCACCAATGCCCCCCATTGGCTTCAGAATGCCGCGTACCGATTGCTGCCAGTGAAAACATTGCAGAGCCGCCGCAATCTCACCGTCAATCTCTGCCACCAATACATCATCAGGATTAATCGCCGTTAGTTGCGATCGCGGCAAATCCTGATTAGTCCAGCGCGAATAGGCATACAAATCTCCCTTAAGAATTTCAAGGCGATCGTTTTTATCAATCTTGCGAATTTTCATGATCAACGTACGACATACCCTGTAAATTTACGCATAATTTACGCATAGATCGAGCATGAAAGCCAATAATTACTCACTCCCCACTTAAAAGATTAGCAGTGCGGCGCAAAGCGCCGCACTGCTAATCTTTTAGTTTTAATGCCTATTTTTAGACTGAGAAGGGAGTAGCCTTATGATTGCTTCGCTAGTTCCCGCCCTAATTAGGACTTAAATTAGGACTT
>DCSN01000072.1:4416-21327 GCA_002325645.1 Pseudanabaena sp. UBA1465 | reverse complement strand
ATTAGGACTTAAATTAGGACTTACGCAAACACCTGATGAAATCAAACGAGATTTGCAAAAGCGATCGCAATATCAGAAACAAATCAGAAACAAAACTGAATCAAAATCAAATTTTAAAAAAGCCCCTCCAAGACATTGACAATTGCTACTACCTTTTGAGATGATTAGCGATTGTGAGATTTTATTGAGCAGCAATACTCTTGGCTAATGTAATTGTTATTGGGGCACAGTGGGGTGACGAAGGTAAAGGCAAAATCACCGATTTGCTAAGCCGCTCCGCCGATGTCGTTGTCCGCTATCAAGGCGGTAATAATGCAGGACACACGGTCGTCGTTGGCGATCGCATCTTTAAGCTACACCTGATTCCTTCGGGAATCCTGTATCCCAAAACGGAATGTATCATTGCCAGTGGCACAGTGATCGATCCGAAGGTGCTTCTTGAAGAAGTGGATCGACTCAAGGATTTGGGTATATCAACGGACAACCTGTTTATTGCCGAAACCGCCCACATCACCATGCCGTACCATCGTGTGCTGGATCGCGCCTCAGAGGATCAGCGAGCCGAACACAAAATTGGCACAACAGGGCGTGGCATCGGACCAACCTACGCCGACAAATCCGAGCGGGTTGGGATTCGAGTCATTGATTTAATGGACGAAAAGCGCTTAGCTAAAAAGCTACGTTGGGCGATCGACCAGAAAAACATTGTTTTACAAAAGCTTTATAATTTAGAACCCCTCGATGCAGACGCGATCATCGAAGAATATCGCGGCTATGCCGATCGCTTACGTCCCCATGTGGTCGATGCCTCCCTCAAAATTGATGCGGCCATCCGTGAGCGTCGGAATATTTTGTTTGAAGGCGCACAGGGAACCCTGCTTGACCTCGATCATGGCACATATCCCTATGTCACTTCATCCAATCCTGTGGCAGGCGGCGCTTGCATCGGCGCTGGCGTGGGACCAACCTGCATCGATCGCGTGATCGGTGTTGCCAAGGCATACACAACTCGCGTTGGTGAAGGTCCATTTCCCACCGAGTTGCATGATGAAACTGGCGAATTGATTGGTCAGCGTGGAGCCGAGTTTGGGACAACCACAGGACGTAAGCGCCGTTGTGGTTGGTTTGATGGCGTAATTGGGCGTTATGCAGTTCGCATCAATGGACTTGATTGCCTTGCTGTCACCAAGCTTGATGTACTCGATGGTCTCGACGAAATCAAAGTTTGTACCGCTTACGAACTCGATGGTCAAATCGTCCGCGACTTCCCCAGCGATGCCCGTGCCTTTGCTAGAGCGATTCCTATTTACGAAACCTTACCCGGTTGGAAGCAATCGACTAGCGAATGTAAAACCGTTGAAGAGTTACCCCCACAGGCTAAGGAATATCTCAAGTTCCTTGCTGACCTCACGGGAACTCCGATCGCGATTATCTCCCTAGGTGCAAGCCGAGGGCAAACCATTATCGTGGAAGATCCAATTCATGGACCCAAGCGTGGTTTGTTGAGAGATTAAAATTAACAATCATAAATTACTAAAATGCAACTACAAATCAACGCTACTACTCGTCCCCCAGCCAATAACCGTACTCTGCGTCGCAATGGTCAAATTCCTGCGACTGTATATGGACATAATGGTTCTGACTCGATTTCGATTTCTTTAGATGCCAAGGAAGCAACAACCTTGTTGCGTGAAGCCACGATTAATAACACATTGATCGAAGTAAACGTAACTGATGGCGAATTTAAGGGCAAAACACTATTGCGTGAAGTTCAAAATCACCCTTTCAAAAATGCGATTTATCACCTCAGCTTTTTTGCGATCGAGTCGCAATCGAAGATTGAAGTAGATATTCCTCTTCACTTTGTCGGTGTGCCTGTCGGCGTAAAAGTTGGTGGTGGTTCCGTTGATACCATCAAAAACTATGTGCGTGTATCTTGCTCCCCTAGTAACGTTCCTGAAAGCTTTGAGCTAGATATCACCCCTCTCGAAATTGGTAAGGGGATTCACGTTAGCGAAATTGCCTATCCTGAAGGCGTTAAGCCCGTAACCGAAGGCACTGCGCTTGTCGTTACCATTCTCAAGAAATAACAGCGCTTCGCGCTTACGCGCAGCCTAACAAGTCTTTTGAAAGTGTTGCAAAGCAACACTTTCAAAAACCCGATCTATAAAAAAGGGACGCTTAGCGCCCCTTTTTTATACCAAAATAATGTGTCGATCGCGATCAACCTTAAGCCAGCCTTCATCCTGTAATAGCTTCATCGCTCTAGTGACCGTGACGCGAGTACTGCTAATCGCACTGGCCAGATGCTGATGGGTCAGACGCACAGTTAAACGGGTTCCGCCCTCAACAGCTATCCCCACTTCCTGCTTGAGCAGAAGTAAAATTTGGCGCAGACGCTCTTCAACACGCTTGTTACTAATGAGCGCCAACAAAGCCTCAGTTTGTTGAAGACGACGATTGAGATGTTGCAAAATCCCTTGATAGAGTTGGGGTGATTGTTCTAGTTCGGTGAGCGTGAATCGCATTAAGTCCACATCTGAGAGGGCGATCGCTTGATAGGGGTCCAGATGGGTTAAAGGCAACCCAAAGGGCATGGCTTGCACCGCAAAACCAACCAGTACTTCATCTCCCGAAGGATGCAAAGTATTTAGTTGCACGACTCCACGACAAACTACCCACACTTCATGGGGATACATGGGAATGATTTGTCCACTTTTGTAGGTGTACATGGTGCGACCGCGATAAATTTCTTCGAGCGATCGCCGCCAATCAATTACAGATGTTGTGGAGTTAAGATCGAAACTTGAGAACGTGTATGTCATATCAGCATGAGGTAGACATTAACGATCCTATGTGCTTATCGACACTATCAGGTTAAGCTCAGTTTATCAAATCGATAAGTTCTTCTTAAATCCATATTTTAAAATGTTTTTGCATAAATTTTGCATAAATTTTGCATAAATGAAGATTCGCAATGCGAATTTTTTTTATGCTGTAGGTGCAAGATTTAGGGCGATCGCATCTTTAATGCGCTGAACCACAAAATCTTTATCTAAATAAGAAAGCAAGCTGCCTGCCTTGGGCCCACGCTCCTTATTTAAGAAGGTGTAGTAAACTGCGGCAAAGGCGCTTTTTTGAGAAACTTCTACTTGTTTGGATGTGCTAAACAATAGGGTTTGCAGTTCTTCACCATCCCATTTGACATCCTCTGCCAAATTAGTGACTAGCGCCTCAAGATAAGTAATCTGCTCGGCGGTGAGGGTTTTTGCTTTTTCGGGGATCGAGTCCAGATAGAGAACTAATTTCTCCTCTTCATCAGCATAGTCCTGTAGCCATTTTTTACCAACCCGAATGCGATCGCGGACCACTACCCAATCGCGATCGCTGAGGGGATTAATACTTCTTGCAGCAATTTCGGCTTCAAGATCAAGGTGAGGGATCTGTAACAATGAAATTAGCGTACTAAAGTCAAAGGCTTGATAGCCTTCGACTTTTTCCTCTATATTCAATTGCGAATAAACCAAAGGAACTAATTCTTCTTGAGCCTTTTCATCCTTAGGTGCGTCATCCTGATATTTGCCAATCAAAGTATCATAATCGCGGAAGAGGCGAGTCACAGTCTCATAGTTAGGCATGAAATTAATCACGCTGCGAGGCTGAGTCCGCAACATCAGAAAGCGCAATAATTCAGGCGGTAATAAATCCGCGATTTCCTTGGCACTGGAACCAACGCCTTTAGAAGAACTCATTTTAGTTCCATTCACCAAAATAAATTCGTAGGGCGCATGGGTCGGGGGATTCTTCTTCAGGACTTTGCGACAAATGGAATTGGCGACATCGCGAGAACCACCCTTTTGAGAGTGATCCTTACCCGCAAGCTCGATCGATACGCCGACAACTTCCCATTTAGCAACCCATTCCACCTTCCAAGGCAATTTACCATTACCATCAAAGGGGGATACCCAGCCTGTATGCCCACAGCCCTTAACATATTCCATCGCGTTAGGCTGACAGGTATAAAATACTTTGCCATCTTGGTAGTCAGTCACAACCGTAGTCGCAATTTTGCCGCAGTTTTCGCAAATGGTTTGGAAAGGATACCAATTATCAGGGCGATCGGCTTTACTGACTTCTTTGTAAGACTCACGGACAAGATGAGCATTGTTCAAGAACAAATCAATATATTGATTCATCTTGCCCGAACGATAAAGATCGCGCAGGTAATAAATTTCAGGACGCACACCTAAATGCTCGAATACTTCCAAAAATTCGCCCATGAAGTATTTGGCATAGTCGGTTGCTGAGTCTTCAGGGGAGGGGACATTGCAAAGAGGTTGTCCCAAATAGGGCGCGAATCTCTCTTGATCTAAATAGTGGGGTACAGTGTCGAGCGCGTCATAGTCATCAACACCGTAGGTAAAGGTGACGGGTTTGCCTGCGTGTTTAAGGGCGCGATAGATAGCATCATGAATCACAACCCCACGCAATGAGCCAACATGAACACGCCCAGAGGGGGTTTTGGAATCGTTAACAATAATGCGATCGCCGCTTGCATCTACCGCAAATTTATCCGCCCAAAACATAGTGGTAATTATCCGAAAATCTTTCAAAAGTAAAGTTTGGTGCGCGAAGTTACGAGATTACACAATTTCGCGCATCCACTAGTTTAACAGGAATATACGGCGCTTTGCGCTTTGTTAAAACCCAAATAAAGGTCGGTCATTTATCTGGGTTTTAACAAAGCACTTTTTAGACTTAAAAGCGATTCTCATATTCGATGGAAATACCTGTATTTCCATCAGAGCCATAGTTTCCACGCAAGAGAACATTCGGATCAACCCGATAGCGAATTGAAAAATTAGTTGGTTGCGTAGAATCATTGATAATCCGTTGCAGTGCCAGCGAAAAACTATTACTGACATTAATCGCGGCTTCAGCCGACAAACCTAGGGTTCCTGTGCGACTACTACCCGTAGTATTGGTGGTTACAGGGCTAAGATTAAATTCGGCTAGATTCAGGGCATCGCCGATCGCATCTTGCAGGAAATTTAAGACAGTACTACCCGCAAAGTTGGCAAGGGCGGTCGAAGGATCGGAAGTGCCTTGTTGCTGAAGGATACCACCACCGATCAGAGCGATGATTTCAGCTTGGCTGCGAGGTGGGCTGCTAGTAAGGCGAATATCTGGCACGAGGGCCGTACCCGTCACACTGGCTTGTACTTGCAAAGTGCGCTGCGCTCCCAAATTACTGACAGGAACCTCGTTAGGGCTAAACAAATCATTAGGGCGCTTGGAGTTAATCGGTACGCGGGTGATTTCCGCAACGGCTCCTGAAACCCGAACATTAAGAATTGGATTGAGTCCTTGAGAGGGCTTAAATTCGACAAAGTTTTCATAGGTGCGCTCAAGGCGGAAGCGTGCTGAAATCGCATTAAACTGACCGCGAGTAATATTAACTCTTCCTGCGGGTTCTGGTCTTTGCAATGTCCCATTCACGATTAGAGTTCCTTCACCGAGAAAGTTAAAGATCGGGAAGCGCGTTACCTGCATATTTTGGAGCTTGACGGCAAGACGATCAAAGGCTAAATCTGGCGCATCACTACTGGCTTGACTAGCGGCGCTATTGGGATCAGCGTCATTGCCGATGACTAGTCTGCCATCACCGAGGAATACTTCGCCTGTAATGCGTGGTGTTAGGAGTGAACCTAGGACGATCACACGACTATTGAAGTTGTCAGAGCTAATATCGCGAATATTTAACTTCAGTTTGTCGGCATTGATGGCGAGGGCTTGTTGATATTCGGGACTATCTTCTTTAAGGAGATTGGGGTTGCTAATGGGTAAAATCCCCTTTAGCGTTAGTTTACCTTCGCTAAAGTTGCTGGTGATATTGCTAGTGAGGCGATCGCTGGTAAAGCCGACATCACCCTGTACTTCCGTAAAATCTCCTGGTAAACCAGCGATTTTCACTTTGGCATTATCGACGGTAATCTTCCCTGCGATTTTGGGATCTTTAAAAGTTCCACTTGCCGTGAGATTAACATTGCCTTTACCATCTAGCCAACGTACAGGCTGATTAAAAATATTAATCAGAGCAATACCTTCATTTTTGACATCCAATTTCACATTGAAGTTACCAAAAATACCAATGTTTCCTGATGCTAAAACAGCATCTTTGCCTGCTGCTTTCATATTGGCATCAAAATTAACATTTAGCTTGTCATAGTTAAATCTGACCGCAATAAACTCGATCGCCTGTCGATTGACCGTACCATCAGTTAGGCTCAATTTACCCACAACTTTTGTATCAAGAAGACTGGTTCCTGTAACGGAGAGATTGCCATTAACTTTACCTGTCAAGTCAACGGGAACGGCGCTAAAAAATGGCAGAGGACGCAAAGATTCAATCGGAAAATCTTTAAGCTCAATTTCGCCACTTTGTTCACGGATACGCAGTAAGGGATTGGATGCAGGAGCAAGTCTCAGTCGAGCCTTGGTAATCTTGCCATAGCTTTTGTCTGATTGAAAATTAGCATTAGCGATCGCAAAAACGCCGTTAAAATAACGTCCCTGCAATTTAATATCATCAACGGCAAACTTCCCATATTCAAATTTTTTGCCAATTAGATCAAAGCCTAAACGAAGGCCTCGACGTTTATTTAATCCGAAAGTGATTTTCCCTTTAATATCTCCACGAAAATCTGTTAATGGAGGTAAGTTTAAATTGCGCGTAGAACTAACGGTTTCCTGTTGCTCTTGGCGAAGTTCAATTTGAGTGAGATATTGTAACTGTTTGTATAGAGGTTCGCCTAGTAAAGTAATTGCTTGGAGTGGTTTTAAATCTGACGCGGTTGTTTTTGTCAAACTAAAAACTTGGGTGGCATCCAGAATATTTGCCCATTGCAAAGTTGCAAATACATCCTGCATTCTTCCTTGAGCAATTTCCACATCCCCTGCGATCGGATCATCTAAACTGGGATTGTAGGTGAGGCGAAATTTGTATTCATTATTGGATTCACCCTGACGGACGAGTAAATTGCCATCTCTGACATCAAAAATACCATCAGCATAGGAGATTTTGGCGATCGCCCGTTCTGCTAGAAACCGACCAAATCTCGGACGTTCAATCGTGATTTCACCATTTGCCGAAGGATTATTGCTAAAGTCTACGATTAGGTTGCTAGAGATTTTGCCACTGAGATCAGTTTGCCCTGTAAATGAGGCAATTAAGGGCAGAGGGAGATTGGCGATCGCTACCTGTAGACGATTGGGATTGTTCTCTAAGCGTCTACCGCTTGCCACGGCTTCACCTAAATTGACATTAAAATCAATCGGACGTAGCGAGCTATCTAGCCTTGCGGCAATGCGATCGCGATTTCCCCGCAGATCAATATTTGCGCCTTGGTTGCCATCAAAACTAACTTTCCCTTCTAAACGCGGATCGAAGGCAACTTTATCGATTTTTAATCCTAATAGTAGGAGATTACCCGTTGCTTGAGGGATTTTACTAATGCCATCGAGTACGCCATTGAAAGTGAGGTTATCAAGTTCTATTTGATTGATCTTCAATCCAGCTACCCGTAAATTTCCGACTAATCTAGGATCAGCGACATCACCATTAATAGAACCGTTGAAGTTGAGAGAACCTCGTGAAGGGGTAAATAGGAAGCCTTGTTTGGCGACAAATGAGCCTACGGAAGCAACATCAACATCATCTAGTTGCAAGGCTCCTGCGATTTTTAGTTTGTCGATCGCCCCTGATAAATTGCCGCGAAAATTTAATAATCCCTTTGCCTGTGGCGGAATCATATCAGAAAGCGAAGCTAGGCGACCAAGGTTGACATTGCGCGAAATCAGATCGAGATTAATTCCTGCAATTCCTGTTGGTAATTGGTCAGTCGAATTATTGGGAAAAGCAAGATCGATTTTCCCATTTGCCGACAAATAATTGCCGACCTGTAAAGAGGGAATTAGCAGATTTTTGCCATCCCATGTGAAATTGGTGGCGATCGCATCGGGAACCTCAGTAAGTCCTTGAGGTAAACGGATCGTGCCATCGGCCGTAATATCGGCTAGGGAAAATCCACCGCGATCGCTTCGCAGATTAATCAATCCGTCTAAAATTCCTTTTTGATTGAGTAAAAAAGCAGATAGAGGAACGCCATTACTATTTAGCTGGGTTTTCCATGCGCCACTGGCGAGGTTATAAGTACCCGCCAGCCCAGCTTCACCAATGGGGAATCGCACCTTAGTATTGCGGATTGTCGCTAATCCATCGGATACAAATACCTCTCCTCTGGCGGGATAGGTGGCATTGGGTGCTTCGATTTGGGCAAGAACTTGGGGATTGTCGAGACTACCAGTAATTTGGAGTGAACTGGTAACTTGCCCAATCGTAATGGGGATCTTTGTACCATAGAGATTGGTAAAATCTTCAGCAACCCCGACCAGACTACTGTTAAAGATGATTTCCGCAGGTTTATCTTTGTCAGGTAATTTGATCTGTCCTTCTCCCGTAATAGTTGCACCCGCCGATGAAGCTTGGAATTTCTTGATCAGCAGCGTATTAAGATCTTTGAGTTCAATCGTGGTCAGGAAGCGATCGACTTTGACGCGATCGAAGCTCACGGATTTGGGAGTGGTAATATTTAGGCTCAGAGATGGCTTTTGGACAGTCCCCGTGAGCTTGCCACTCACCTTGACTTCTCCCGCGATCGCTACAGGTACTTTTAATTTAAAATTCTCAATGACTTGGGCTAGATCTAATGGAATACTCGCAAAATTGAGATTAAATCCTTTTTGTTGATTAAAAGTTCCTTCCGCAGTTGTTTTTAAGAAGTCGTATTCTGCTACAAATTCTTTAACGGTCGTGGTTGTGCCATCAAAGTTAAATTTCCCCGCGATTTCGGTAATTGGTTTGGGTAATTGCGGAGATTTAATTGCACCATCGCTAAGTTGAGCAGTTACAGATACCGTTGGTGATTCCTTGCCAGCAATAATTGCCACCTTAGCATCAAAATCCAGTAAGCCCTGCTGCACCTCTACAGGCGAACTAACGGCAAATCCCTGCAAAGCCGCAATTTGTAAATTAGGCGATTGGATCTCAATATTTCCTTGACCTCTGGTTAAGTCCCAATCCACATTAAAACTAACCTTGCCCTTGTTTCCATCCTTGTCAGCATTAGCGATTTCGATCGCCTTTTTCAGTTGCTCAGGATCAGGAGGCGTGGCGATCGCGGCAAGATTAGGCAAAGTTATATGCCCTTTCCCATTCATTTTTAAACTTTGATTGTTCAGATCAACAATCTTCCAATTACTATCAATCTGCACTTGACTGAGAGAAACCAATTCTCCCTTAGCGATCGTCTGAATTGTTAACTGTGCATCCTTGAAGGTAATTGTCCGTAAATCTACAAAACCGTCTTTAGTTTGCTTTTCTGGTGGCGTAATTTTCGGCAATTGCAGTAAACCTGTAACGTCCTGCTTCAGAAATATCTGTGGCTGTTCAATGATCGCATCTAATCCAATTTGGCGGCGGGTGAGATAAGCCCAAGGATCAATCTTCACCTCGATCGCTTCAACAGCAAGAAAATTAGACTCCTTATCAGTTGGCGGTATAGTCGATTTGCCAAACCTGATGCTAGACGCGCCCACGCGCTCGACTTTGCCAAGCTGTAAAGGGCGCTTAAGAGATTTGGTTAACTCCACCTCTAATAAAGGTGATAGGCGCTCATTCAGAAAATAGCGTCCATACCAAAAAGCTCCTAAGCTACTTGCCGTTAATGCGATCGCGAGTCCAACACCTACGCGCCCAAGGTTTTTGGCGAATGTAGAGTTAGCTGATTCCTGCGGTGGTAGTTGAGCCTGTCCCACAATTTTTCACTCCGTTAATGCCCTCACGACACTATTTTTACACATGTACGCAATTTCCAGATTTTAAGTCTTTGCTTTGCAAAGACTTAAATGATTTTATTTAGTTTCTTTTGTATTGCAAAACACAATCATTACTTAGCCAAAACGATAGCCCTTACCATACACTGTATTGATTAGAGAGATCTGTCGATCGCGATCAATTTTACGGCGTAGTAACTTTATTTGGGCGGCGAGGGCATTACTAGTGGGCAAATCTTCGCCTTCTTTCCAGATATATTGCGAAATCTGCTCATGACTTAGCAACTGATTGGGATGGAGCAGGAAATATTCTAAAAGTTGATATTCTCTTTCGGTTAAAGCGATCGCCACCTGATCTCGATAGACCAATTGATTTTGGCGATCGAGTTCTAAATCCCCATAGCTCAACCGTGAAGTTTCACTGGTTGCCGCGATCGCCGTTGGGGCGCGGCGCAACAAAGCTCTGACTCTGGCTAATAATTCTCGCAATTCAAAGGGTTTTACCAAATAGTCATCGGCTCCGCTATCTAAACCCGTCACGCGATCGTCGAGGGTATCTTTGGCAGTCAGCATTAAAACTGGCGTGCTATCTCCTTTTTGGCGCAAATCTTGACATATTTCAATACCTGATTTTTCTGGCATCATCCAGTCCAAAATCAGCAGATCGTATTCGCCAACCTGTGCCAACTCCCAACCGCGATCGCCACTATTGGCACTATCCACCACATAGCCCTGATTAGTCAAAACCCTCTGCAAAGGTTCCGCCAACTCTTCCTCATCATCCACCAATAAGATTCGCATAGTTTTTTTAATAAAGTCCTGCCAAAGGCAGGACTTTATTTTATGCTTCGTAGGCTTCTATAGGGAGGCAAGAGCAAACGAAATTGCGATCGCCAAAGGCATTATCAATGCGTCCCACACTTGCCCAGAATTTATGCTCCTTCAGCCAAGGCGCAGGATAGGCGGCTTGATGGCGACTATAGGCGTGTGACCAGTCATCGGCTAATAAGGTTTCAGCAGTGTGCGGTGCATTTTTAAGAGGATTGTCCAGCTTGTCGAGATCACCAGAGGCGATCGCATTTACCTCTTGCTTAATCGCAATCATCGCATCACAGAAGCGATCGAGTTCCGCTTTCGATTCGCTTTCCGTTGGCTCGATCATCATCGTCCCTGCCACTGGCCAAGAAACCGTCGGTGCATGGAAACCGTAGTCCATCAAACGCTTGGCAATATCATCCACCTCAATTCCTGCAATATTCTTACAATCGTGGAGGTCAATAATACATTCATGGGCAACCAAGCCATTTTTGCCTGTATAGAGAATCGGATAGTGGGGCGCAAGCCTTTGAGCCATGTAGTTTGCATTGAGAATCGCCACTTCGGTAGCCAGTTTCAAGCCTTTTGCTCCCATTAAAGCAATATATACCCATGAGATCGTGAGAATACTGGCACTACCCCAAATCGCCGATGCGATCGTATTTGGTTCTAAATCTTGATCTTGACTGAAAGGATGATTTGGCAAAAATGGAACTAACTGGGTCGCGACACAAATTGGTCCCATTCCTGGCCCACCACCACCGTGAGGAATGCAGAAAGTCTTATGCAGATTCAAATGGCAGACATCCGCACCGATATCTCCCGGACGACAGAGACCGACTTGAGCATTCATATTCGCGCCATCCATATATACCTGTCCACCGTAGTAGTGAACGACATCGCAAATATCCTTAATTGATTCCTCAAATACACCATGAGTAGATGGATAAGTAACCATCAGAGCCGCGAGTTCATGTTGATGTTTTTCGGCTTTTGCTTTCAAATCCAAAACATCAATATTACCTTCGCGATCGCAATTTACCGTTATTACCTTCATCCCTGCCATGACTGCGCTCGCGGGATTAGTACCATGCGCCGAGGTAGGAATTAGGCAAATATGGCGATTGGTTTGTCCGCGATGTTGATGGTAGGCGCGAATTGTGAGTAAACCTGCATATTCACCCTGAGATCCTGCGTTCGGTTGAAGGGATACACCTGCAAAACCTGTGATTTCCGCAAGCCAAGCTTCTAATTGTTGAAACAAAATTTGATAGCCTTGGGTTTGCTCCAATGGTGCAAAGGGATGAATATTGCCAAACTCCGCCCATGTGACAGGAAGCATTTCCGAAGTAGCATTGAGCTTCATCGTACAGGAACCAAGGGGAATCATCGATGTGGTAAGCGATAAATCCTTCGATTGCAGACGATAGATATAGCGCAGTAGTTCTGATTCGGAATGGTAGGAATTGAATGTGGGATGGGTGAGGTAGGGGGAAGTGCGAGTTAGGGAATTGGGAATTGGTGATTGGGAATCAGAAGCTCGTAATTCGTAATTCGTAATTCGTAATTCATTTTCAGAGAATATAGAAATGAGATCAACTAAATCCTGTTTAGAGACGGTTTCATCAAGGCTGATCGCGATCGCATTATCTGCTAAATATCGTAAATTAATCTGTTTAGCGGCGGCTCTAGCTTTAATCTCATTGCTAGAGAGTCCCTTTAGCTCAATGCGAATTGTATCGAAGAAAGCTTCATGCGTAACTGTATGACCGAGACTTTCGAGAGCTTGGGCAAGGCTTGCAGTTAAAAGATGTACACGCTTTGCAATCCGTTTTAAGCCTTCAGCACCGTGATAAACCGCATACATACTCGCCATAATTGCCAGCAATACTTGCGCCGTACAAATATTACTGGTTGCCTTATCGCGGCGGATATGTTGCTCGCGGGTTTGCAATGCTAGACGCAGCGCAGGATGACCATGCACATCCTTGGAAACTCCCACTAAACGGCCGGGCATTTGGCGCTTATAGGCTTCCTTGGTTGCTATGTATGCAGCGTGAGGACCTCCATAACCAAAGGGAACGCCAAATCTTTGGGCGCTACCGATCGCAATATCTGCCCCCAATTCCGCAGGAGATTTAATCAAGGTGAGGGCTAATAAATCTGCGGCAATGATCGCTAAACCGTCTTGAGCATGGATTTGTGAAATAACTTCTGTATAGTCGTAGATTGCGCCATCACTGGCGGGATATTGGAGCAATGCGCCAAAGTAATTTTTGTCAAATTCAAATTTGTCATGTTTAGCAATCACTACTTCAATTCCCAAGGGAATCGCACGGGTTTTGACGACAGCGATCGTCTGCGGATGACAATCACTGGATACAAAAAACTTATTCCCCTTGTTTTTAGCAATTCCCGCCGCCATCGTCATCGCTTCCGCCGCCGCCGTTCCTTCATCTAAAAGCGAAGCATTGGCAATCTCTAAACCTGTCAAATCGATAATCATGGTTTGGAAATTGAGCAAAGCCTCCAATCGACCTTGAGCAATCTCGGCTTGGTAAGGAGTATATTGCGTATACCACCCTGGATTTTCCAAAATATTGCGCTGAATAATCGGCGGCGTGATGCAGTTGTAATAGCCAGTACCAATATATGATCGCCAAACTTGGTTTTTCGAGGCGATCGCTTTCAATTCTTGCAATAGTTCATATTCCCCGCGTGCTTCCCCTAGTTGCAATGGTTGCTTAATTCTGATCGCCGCAGGCACGGTCTTATCAATCATTTCATCGAGAGAGTCACAACCGATCGCGGTGAGCATCTGCTGAATTTCTGAAGAGCTTGCGCCAATGTGACGACGAACAAAGCTGTCGGTTGGTGCAAAATCATCATCACTAAGGCAATCTGCTAAATAGTCATGATGTTCAGGATTGCTTGAAAAGGCTGGAACCGTCAATTCTTTAGTTTCTATGGTTGTTGCGATCGAAGAATCTTGGTTTGTCACGGTAAGAGCAGGTTCCAACATAGATTTTATAGCTTGTGTAGATATATCTATGCTATTACAAAAATATTACAAATTGTTAAGCATTACTTAGAGCGCTTTGCGCTCAAACCCAAACCAACAAAAAAATTGAAAGTGTTGCTTTGCAGCACTTTCAATTTTTTTGTTGTGGTTCGTTTGATCGACCATTGCTGTAGCTAATCCAAATCTCGTTTGAATCATAAAAACGCCCTCATTGCTCAAGGTTAAAGGATTCTTAGAAATATACACGCCCACTAAAGGTTTGTAGCTACAAGGTTTACTCGGCTGACAAAATTAACTCGTTAGGAATCGCAACCCAAATTTTATATTGATTTGCTTCAGGCGCGATTAATATTGCCATGCCCAAATCCAAATCTTTTCTACATCCTGCGATCGCATCGTTGAGGGAGTTATAAGATTTATCAGCTACAAAGGTTTTGCCTAGAAAGACAATCGCTTGCTCAGTGCCAGCGATGCTCTTGATGACAATTAAACGAACTTGGTTTAGTGAGTTGAGGATCATTGCTTCTGCCCTGTGAACGTTTTCTCTATGACATTAGTATTGCGTTCTATCAAGATAGAGAGTGCGATCGCAAGTCTATGATCCTGTGATGTTGAGAGTGAGAATATGCGATCGAGGTCACAAGGTTTATCACAATAATGCACACGATACGCGAGAAGCTCTGCACTAAAGTGCTGAGAGGTAAGCGAACGGAGGTTTCAACCGACTTGTCCATGTTATATTATATTTCGTGGTAAGGCTAATCAACCACATAAAAACCCCCGTGCCTAGCGGTACAAACTAGCTAAACCTTGACAGTTAAATCTATCCAGTTCTACTGCATTGTTCTAGATTCCTCCTAATAGATAAGAAATAGCAAAATGTCGGTTGTCCCATCCCATCGCAAAGCAAAAGCGCTTGCAGATACACAACGTCGTCCCGCCAAGGAATTATGCAGTGAGTGCGGTCTCTGCGATACCTATTACATTCATTACGTCAAAGAGGCTTGCGCGTTTATCACGCAACATATTGACGAACTAGAGACGCAATCCCACGGGCGATCGCGTGATCTGGATAATGAACAAGAGCTTTATTTTGGTGTGCATCAGGAAATGATCGCCGCCCGCAAAACTGAGCCGATCCCAGGAGCGCAATGGACAGGCATCGTGTCAACTTTGGCGATCGAGATGCTCGAAAAAGGTTTAGTTGACGGTGTGGTATGTGTGCAATCTAGTAAAGAGGATCGCTTTAAACCTCAGCCTGTAATTGCGCGTAATCGTGAAGAAATTTTGGCGGCGCGGGTGAATAAACCCACTCTTTCACCAAATCTCTCGGTGCTAGAACAGATCGAGCAGTCGGGAATTAAGCGACTTTTAGCGATCGGTGTCGGTTGTCAGATTCAGGCTTTACGAACGGTTGAGAAGGAACTTGGTTTAGAAAAGCTCTATGTATTGGGGACACCCTGCACCGATAATGTGACGCGAGATGGCTTACAGAAATTCCTCGATACCACCAGCCGATCGCCTGAAACCGTAGTGCATTACGAATTCATGCAGGATTTTAATGTGCATTTCAAGCATTCCGATGGTTCGACTGAACTAGTGCCATTTTTTGGATTAAACACCAAGGAACTCAAGGATGTATTTGCGCCATCCTGCATGACCTGCTTTGACTATACCAATGCCCTCGCCGATATTGTGGTCGGCTATATGGGCGCAACCTTTGGCTGGCAATGGATCGTGGTGCGAAACGAGACGGGTAAAGAGATGCTGAAGTTAATCAAAGATCAATTGCAGACTCAGCCTGTGATCTCTGGCGGCGATCGCCTTGCCGCCGTACAGCAGGGTATTTCGGCATACGATCAAGCCGTAACATTGCCGATTTGGTTAGCTTGGATCATTAGCTTTGTGGTGAATAAGATTGGACCGAAAGGCTTAGAATATGGCAGATTTTCCATCGATTCTCACTTTGTCCGCAACTATCTCTATGTACGCCGCAACTATCCCAAAAAGTTAGAAGCCCACGTCCCCGAATTTGCTAAGCGCATCATCGCTCAGTACCAATTACCAAAAGTGTAAAAAAGCGGCGCATTGCACTACTTTTTTTAACCCAGATAAATTTTTAAAAGCGCGGCGGAGCCGCGCTTTTAAAAATTTATCTGGGTTTTAATTAAGCGCAAAGCAATGTACCTAACAACCTGTTAGGTGTTAGGGATTATGAAAACTTCAAAATCCCTAACAACCTGCAAGGTGACGATCGCCCCTTAAGCTACTAGTCTAAGTAGTAGGCTTGATTAGTTCAGGGCAAAACTATGACCACCGCAACACTCACCATCCAATCCGACATTTCTTCTCAGTCGAGCATCGCTACTCATAAGGTGCGTGAGTTTTCGTCGGCGGACAAAACCACAACCCTCGAATTACTCAAGCAATATCGCAAAGCGCCATCAGCATACCTACGCGATCGCATCGTGCGCTTAAATATTGGTCTGATCAAAAAAGAAGTCCATTTCTGGGCAGACCGCCACTCGGAACTATACGACGATTTATTACAGGTGGGAGCCTTGGGTTTAATTGGGGCAGTCGATCGCTTTGAACTAAATCGCGGTTATGCCTTTAGCTCCTTTGCGGTACGCTACATTCGTGGTGAAATTCAGCATTATTTACGCGATAAAAGCTCGCCTGTTCGGATTCCTCGCCGTTGGATGGACTTACAACAGCAATCAGTACGAGTCATGCAAAAGTTACGCAATACTTTGCAAAGAGAACCTTCGGCACAGGAAGTTGCTAATGGGTTGGGAATTACCCTCAATGAATGGCAAGAGGCAAAACTCGCCTGCCAAAATCGCGCTCCTTTAAGTTTGGATGCTCCGCTTCGTTCGGAAGAGGATGACGCTTCTTCGATTGGTGATCTGGTGGCTGATCCTAAAAGCAATATGCAATTGCAACAGGATGAGAAGTTCCGTTTACATCAGGCTTTATCTTTGTTAGAGCAACGTACTAGAGAGATCGTTGAGTTTGTTTTTATTGAAGATATGCCTCAAAGGGATGTGGCTAAAATGTTGGGAGTAAGTGCAGTCACAATTTCACGCCAACTCAAAAAAGGTCTATCCACTTTACGTTGTGTATTAGAATCTGAAGCTTGCTAAATTTACAAACAAAACCGAGATTATTGAGCCACC
>DCSN01000072.1:785-4395 GCA_002325645.1 Pseudanabaena sp. UBA1465 | reverse complement strand
GGTGGCTCAATAATCTCGGTTTTAAATGACCCTTCTTTTTAGTTAAATTGTTCGGCCCAATTGGAAATCCAATTGAGAGTTTTATGAACGAGTTCGGGGGTTTTTGCTTCGCAATAGAGCCGCAGCAAAGGCTCAGTTCCACTGAAGCGAATTAAGAGCCAGCTTCCATCAGCTAAACGAAACTTAAAGCCGTCGGGAGATTGAGTATCGATTACTTTGCGTCCCGCAATTTCTGTTAACGAGAACTGCTGAAGGGTTGACACTAATTTCTCACGGGCGGCCATACCTGATAGCTTTTTATCGATGCGATCGTAATGGGAGAAGAAATTAGTTTGCTCTTGGAGATTGCTGTATAGAACACTTAAATCTTGGTTGGATGTAGCGATCGCTTCTAATACATACAAAGCAGAAAGCAAAGCATCACGCTCAGGGATGTGATTGCCATAGCCCACGCCGCCAGACTCCTCGCCACCCAACAGACAAGGAACGCCCGAAAGCATTCGCTCGGCAATATATTTGTAGCCAACGGGAGTTTCGTAAACTGGTAAATCAAAGAGCGCTGCGACTTTGGGCATCAGATCAGAACCACTAATGGTTTTAATCAATTCGCCTTTGAAGCCGCGATTTTTGGCGAGATGTTCCAAAAGAACGGGAATTAGGATTTGGGAACTTAAGAAATTGCCTTCGCTATCCGTTGCGGCAATGCGATCGGCATCGCCATCAAAGATAAAGCCCACCAAGATTTTTTCGGGATGTTCGTGGTGATAGGTTTTGACTTGACGGAAGAGATCGGCAATGTAGCGCGGTAATGGTTCAGGTGCGCCGCCACCAAATAGAGGATCGCTATCACCATTGAGTTCCACCAAGTGAGACTGTATGTCGGCTGGCAATTCTAAAATTTTTGCTAAACCACCTGCGGCGGCTCCATGCATCACGTCCGCAAAGATGGTCAACTTTCCCAGCGCGATCGCTTCTTTGATCGCCTCAATATTTACCTTGCTGCGTAAAGCTTGACAGTAACTAGCCCAAGCATCGAAGGTTTCGATTTTTCCCTTTTGTGGAGTTTCATAGACAAAATCACCACGGTCTAAAATCTCTTCCACTTTCGCCGTAATATCTGGCGAAACTGAGCCACCAAAGGCTCCTTTAATTTTTAAACCTGAATAATTTGCAGGGTTATGGCTGGCGGTAATCACCAAAGCGCCTAGAGCTTTGCGCTCATAAGCCGCCCAACTGAAAGCAGGTGTGGGCGCAAAATCATCGGCAAGAAGTACATCAAACCCGATCGCGGCGACGGATTCCGCAGTGCGTTTAGCAAAAGCCTCAGACATAAATCGGCGATCGTATCCAACAATGATCGTATTGCTGCCTGATTCACCGAAGGTTTCGCGCAAAATATGGGCTGCGACGGGGGCAACTGCGGCTAAGCGATCAAAGGTAAAGTCGCCAGCAATGATACCTCGCCAACCGTCAGTGCCAAAGCGTATGGGGGGATACAATGGAAATTTGCCTTGCATAAGCCTTTAAAAATTTCTTCTAGCTAAAGTCTAACCCGAAGCAGACCTTCTAAAGTTACGCTTTGTGTCTCATGCGATCGCTAAATTAAGTTAGCTAAAATTCATAGGTGTTTTCAAGACTACTGGAATACTATCGAGGATAGTTGTTTATACCCATGGATTCTACCCTCTTAGATCAAATTCGCCACCTCTGTCGCGATCGCGCATCCTATGAACACCTCAAAGCAATTTTGGTGCAGCAGGAACGTGTACTTCAACTTAGCTGGGAAGAACGGTATGAAAAGCTCATGGCTGATCAAGCCCCAGATACACAGGCTTCTAATATTTTTGGTAATATTCTGGCTAGGGAAAAAGCGCTTGCCCAGCTTGCCGATGCAATTCAGCGATCGCCTTCGCTAGAACTCGTTTTGCAAGTAGCTGTCCAAGTTGCTCAGAAAGTATTACAGGTGGATCGGGTCGCCATTTTTCGCCGCCATGCCGATGGACGGGGCGAATTTGTGACCGATGCGATCGCGTCAGGACTGGTATCGATTGCTGATATGCCTGAGAGACAGCTTTTATTGTCAAGGCATATGATCGAGTCTATGCAAACGGGTCAATCTGCCCAAACTGTTGATAATATCCGTAGTTCAAGTCTATCTTCTCATCTCGTGACGCTGTTAGAGCAGATTGGCATTTCGACCTATGCTGCTAATAAAATCTATGCAGGACATGAAGCTTGGGGGATTTTAGTTGCTTTTCATGGCAGCATTTATCATAATTGGTCAGAAAGCGATCGCACTTCGTTGTCTTTGCTGGCAGCTCAAATTGGTATTGCGATCTCCTTAGCCAATTTACGCCAACAATCACAAACTCTAATGGATGATTTGCAAAATCTCCAAATTGAATTAGATAGTTTGCAGAAAGTAGTATCTGACATCATCAGTAAAGAATCTAAGACTGCATCAAAAAATTCAATAGCCTTGCCGACTGATTCAAATGTAGATGATATTGCTGAACCATTCATCACTCTATTTCCTCAAGATATCACTCCTCAAGATATCACTCCTCAAGATATCGCCGCAGAAGAATCTCAAGCACTGGATGTGGAGATAAGCGAGTCAGAGTCACAGACAGAAGAAATTGATGAAGAGGTCGCAGATTCTGAGATCGCAGATTCTGAATATGTACCCATATCGCAAGGTGTGATCTCTCAAAATGGTTTACCGCGTTTATTTTTGATTCCAGAAGAAGAGCTAATCCCAGATCCTGATGACTCAGAGATTGATCAAGATCCTGCCCCTGTTAGGATTGACGCTGATGATTTACCAGTAATTACTGCGATCGCCTCAGAATCTAGAGAACTTGAAAATATTACTGCTGTTGAACCTCAGCCAGAAATAATTGAGCTTGAGCCAGAAATAATTGAGCCTGAGCCTGAAAGGATTGAGCCTGAAAGGATTGAGCTAGAAAGGATTGAGCTAGAAATAATTGAGCCTGAGCTAGAAAGGATTGAGCTAGATACTTCTAAGGTCGAAGATTTTGACACTAAAATAGTTGATCTAGAAGTTCTGGCAGAACTTCTGCCAGAACTTCTGATTGAGCCACAACCTTTGGAACTACAAGAGCCTGATTTAGATGCTGACGAAACGGACAAACAAGAAGCGATCGCCGTAGAACCTAATCAAGATAGCTCAGAATCTTCAACATTCGAGCTATCTAATGACGATCGCGACCCTGCCATTGAACCACAATTTATAGAAACGATTTTATCAATTGCAAGTCATGCAGGTAGCGGAGTGAGATTTCTATTAAATGTGATTGATACATATTTAGAAGAAACTCCGCTTCTAGTGCAATCAATTGCTCAAGCGATCGCTGTTAACGATCATTCGCAATTATTGCAAAGCTTGAATACATTACGCGCAAATAGTGACTATATCGGTGCATTGGCGCTGTCCTACCAATGTCGTGAGCTTGAATCGGCGGTAAGCGCTAATGACACGGTGCTGATGACAAGCAGGTTGTCACAGGTTGTCATCGAGGCGCAAAGATCGGCTGAAGCATTACGCATCGAGCGATCGCATTACGTCTAAAAATATAAAGGCGGCGCA
>DCSN01000072.1:0-729 GCA_002325645.1 Pseudanabaena sp. UBA1465 | reverse complement strand
TGCGCCGCCTTTATATTTTTACTGATGTTCCGTGGAACCCTCATCCCCCAACCCCTTCCCCCGCAGGAGAAGGGGAGCAAAACCTATATTTTTCTTGTTCCCCTTAACACCAGTTATTTACTCCAAGCGATCGCGGATACAGATAAGATTGTGAAGTTCTTTAGCGATCGACGGTGATCAAATATTATATGGACTTTAAAAGCATTATTCGCGATATTTCTGACTTTCCTCAAAAAGGTATAGTTTTTCGGGATATTACGCCCTTATTAGCCCATCCTCACGGCTTAACCGCAATTATTCAGGGCTTTCAAACACAACTTGCTGAATTGCAAATCGGAGAAGTTGATGCTGTGATTGGCATTGAGTCGAGAGGTTTTATTCTCGGTGCAGCCTTAGCCATGAGCCTAGGTTCTAGTTTTGTGCCAGTGCGTAAACCCAAAAAGCTACCATCGGCAGTATATCGGGTTGAATATTCCTTAGAATATGGAACCGATACTTTAGAGATGCATCAAGATGCGATCGCCAAGGGTGAGCGAGTAATTATTATTGATGATGTGATTGCTACGGGTGGAACTGCTGCTGCTGCCGCCCAACTGGTTCAGCAAGCTGGTGGAGAATTACTGGGTTATGGATTTTTGATTGAGCTAGATTTTCTCAATGGGAGGAAAGCATTGCCAGAGGTTCCCATCTTTTCCTTAGTAAATTATTAAACCCAAATTATTGGCAGCC
>DCSN01000075.1 GCA_002325645.1 Pseudanabaena sp. UBA1465 | reverse complement strand
AATGAGTGTCGGGTATGTCACGACAATAAAATGCATAATGGTAAAGGAATGATCTGTAAAACTGTAGTTGCTTATGACTCTGGTGAAGAATTTCAAACAACTGTAGACTTGATTTTTGACCAAGAAAGTAATCAATTATTAGGTTTACTTATTGATCAAGGTGGTTGGTTCAGCAATGCGTTGGTACTGCCACTAACGCATATTCAAGCGATCGGTGCTGATGCTGTAATTATTGCCTCAAGAGATGCGATCGCTGCATAGGCGATCGCCCCTTCTACTACATACTTCGTCCGTTGGTAATAATGTTTGGCGAAGGAAGGTTTGGCTTCGGGCATAGCTTTGCAAATAGTGATTTGGTTTGCATATCCTTTTGGTTTGCAAACTACTGTATACTGAGAAAGTTGTCAAAAATTTTCTAACTTAATATCAGAAAATTATCATATTAGTACAGGGATAACATCATGGCAGTACCCAAGAAACGCACTTCTAAATCTAAGCGCGATAGTCGCAAAGCTGTATGGAAGCGCAAGGCAGCAGTTCACGCTCAAAGAGCAATCTCCTTAGGTAAATCAATCCTATCAGGCAATAATGATGGTTTTGTTTATCCCTTGGCTGAAGAGGCAACGGACGAAGAGTAATCATGAACTACCCCGCCCTGCTTCGCGAGGACGGGGAATGTGTCTCGGAATTTGTGCAGAAAATGAGCGGGATTTGCCCACCTATTTTTTTGCGCTTTTTTTATATGCTTTTTTATGCGCTTTATATTTGCTGTGCCAAACTTTCTTTAATACAAGCACCGATTTGAGTATCAATCAGCAGAATATGACTGACGAGCCACTCGCATAATTCATCATAAATTTTGCGAGCAACCTCTTCACTGGCTTCACTCTGGCGATATTGATCGTGGAGTTTGCCAAAGGTTTCGATAAATTTCTTGTGGGCGGCTTGGTTTACTCCTGCCATCGGACATTGATGTTTTGCCGCACAGGTTTCTTCGTTGCCAAAGTGCCATTCTGCATAAAATTTAAGAAATACTAATAGTTTCTTAATTGCGTTGACTCCGTTTCCTCTTTCGATCGCTTCACCAATCTCGTTTGTGGCGGCAATCAGTTCTCTGTGTTGAGAATCAATCATCGGAACACCCGTACTCAAGGAATCATTCCATTCAAATTTTTGCATATATTTTCCTGCTTAGATAAGTTAATTGTGCATCTAAAAATTCTTATATGGCGCTTTTCAAGCAAAATACAGAGGATTGTGTCCCCACCGAAGGCGGGGACACAATCCCGTACTTTCCTAGACTAGGAAATGCTATGGGCGAAACAACAAATATGAATTTATTAAAACATGTATAGTTCAACGGCTGAAAGAGATAAAATAAGAGCATGGGGGATATGTTGCTGGCTATTGCATTACCCGCTTCAAGGCTTCAAACATTATGAAAGTCAAAACACCTTTAAAAAATTCTTTGATCAAAAAAATTAATAGTCTGCACCTTGGTACTTATTCTCTTAGTACTTATATTGGTAGTGCCTTTACAATTCTATTCTGTTCTTTGTCGAGCATGGCGATACCAAGCTACTTTCTGACCTCAGAGGCGATCGCGCAAACTTGGTTATTAGCACAGACGAGTGGGACAAATTATGGTTTGGGTTTACCAAAAAGCGCCAGCACAAGTGGGGGGACACGTCTTGTTAATCCAGACTTAGATGATGGTAAAACTGTCGTTCCTTCTCCACCTATTGATCAGACTAGAGGTGTTTATCGTTCTGTACCTAGGGTTAGAAGACCGCTTTTATTCAAAAAGCAACAACAACTACCTCTCCTGACCTTAATCACTCCCGCAGATGGTGCGCGGACAGCTAGTCCACAACCTACTCTTTATTGGTATCTGTATGAAGATAATCAAGATTCTTCTTCAGCTAAGGATGTTTTTGTGGGTCAACTTCGCCTGACTACATCAGAGAATCAGGCTACAACTACGATATTTGAAACTGACTTAAAAATTCAGCATGGTTTGTCTAGTTTCAAATTACCGATCGCAGTTTCTTTAAAGCCATCTGTTACCTATGGTTGGCAAATTACTCTACGCGATCGCCAGGGAGATCAAGTTACTGCGAGTGGATGGATTGTGTATAGTCCTCCTGAAAACAGGCTTTGCCCAGCCCTAATGGGGGCTTTAAGCCTTCGTGATCGCGCTAAGATTTATGCTGAAGCGGGATATTGGTTTGAGGCGATCGATGGTTATACGCGCTGGTTAAAACTTAGCCCTAATGATCTCAAGGCAAGAAGTGCTAGGGATGAAGTTTTAAAAGCAGGGTTAATATCTACTCAAAAAGTTGATGTTAATGCTTTGATTAAATTATTGAATCCTAATGAAGAGAAACAATCAGAAAATCAACCACTCTAATCAAGCATGACGGCATTGGTCAGTTAAATCGTGAGGGAATGAAACCCGCGCAGTGATAGCAACTCCAGCATAGAAATCGGTCGGTGATATAGTCCGATCACCATAGATATTGTCCCTCGGCTATTCCTCTCCCAAACCTGTGTCGGTGATGAACCGAGGGTTTGATCTGTTTATATCCTAGTTCTGCTCAAGCCCAACAGTTTCAGTAGTGGGATCTAAAATCTCTTGAGACTTGGGAATTTCCTGTGAAACCTTGCCTTCGGTTCCCCTAATACTTACCAAATAAATACTACTCAAAGTCAAAAGCACACCCAACCATTGCACCTTTGTCAAATTCTCATCTAACAATAAACTGCTAAACATGAGCGCAAATACAGGGGTGGAGAAGGTCAAGGCGCTAAGGGTGGTCAAACTACCTGAAGATGCGAAAAAGAAAAATAATCCATAGGCGATCGCGCTACCCATAATCGCCATATATGCCATGCCGAGCCAACCCCAAGCACTCAAATCCTGCCATTGATTCTGCTCAAGGCGATCGGAAATCAGTAATAGCGGTAAGCCACCAATAACCATGTGCCAACCCGTCGCCATCACAGGATCGGCATAGCGCACCACAGGACGGATTAAAATCGTGCCGATCGCCATTGATAACGATGCACCGAGCATAAACCACTCACCGAGGGTAAATACTCCCGCCTGCAAAATTGTCGCAAAATCCCCCGCCAACATAGCCGTCATTAGTTCCGATGGCAAACCGATTAAACCAATTCCAAGCACTCCCACTAATAAACCAAGAGTGGCGCTAATACCAATTTTTTCCTTATATAAAACCGCCGCCAGTACCGCCACAGCCAGAGGCTGCGAGTCAATCAGTAATGAGCCAAGCCCTGCATTAGTACGAACTAAACCCTCTGCCAAAAATCCTTGGAACATCGTGCCATCAACTAAGGCAAACAAACTAATCCATAGCCATGCTTGCCAGCCCTTGGGTTGTTGTCTGCCAAAATAAGCCGCACCCAGAATTAATAATATTCCTGCGGGAATCAGGCGCACGGCCGCCATGAACATGGGACTAGTTTGGGGTAACAGAGCTTTCATTACCACCATTGCTGTCCCCCATAGGAAAAATGGTGCAATGATCAAAGGGGACTTACGGGTTAGCTGATTGGTACTATCTGGCGTAGGTGACTGCATATTTTGAGCTTGCGTTTGAATGATTGTCCAGAGAACAAATTGCGATGCAAAGCACCGCAATTTGTAGTTTGTAGGGAATTGGAAGGCTTAAGCCAAGCAACCTAAAAAGCCTTCGCGGAGCTTCTCTATTTCAAGATTTCTACCGATAAAAACCAATTGATTCTTGCGGAGTTCAGTCTCTTTCCAAGGGCGATCGCGGGTTGCGTCAAACTGCATATGCACACCTTGAAATACTAAGCGCTCCTCAGATCCAGCCAGATTGATAATACCCTTAGAACGAAAAATATCTTGCCCTTGAGTTCTCAATAGCTCACCAATCCATGCTTGGAATTTGTAAGGATTGACGGAACCAGCTTCTAGAATACTGACGGAGCCAACTTCTTCATCATGGATGTGGTGATGATGTTCGTGATGCTCATGCTCATCATGCTTATGCTGATCATGGTCGTGGTGTGCATGAGCATCATGATCATGATCGTGAGGATGGTCATGATTATGATCATGATCATCCTTGATTTGCGCCGCGAGAAATTCGGGATTCTTTTCAAGGATGCGATCGAGATCGAAGCCCCCCACATTCAGAACTTTGTTAATGCTGTCTTCAATATTCTTTGTATCAGTTTGATTTAATTGAACGCGATCGACCCTTGCCAAGACATTCAAATGCTTGATTTTGGCTTCGAGTTCGTCTAGTTCCGCAGCAGTAACAAGATCGGTCTTGTTAAGCAAAATTACATCGGCAAAACCGATTTGTTCGAGAACTTCGCGATCGCCCCAATGTTGTTGAACGTGCTTAGCATCCACCACCGTGACCACCGCATCAAGCTGCACTTGGCGATAGATATCTTCATCCATAAAGAAAGTTTGAATCACAGGACCTGGATCAGCTAAGCCTGTGGTTTCGATGAGGAGATGATCAAATTTGTTGCGGCGGCGCATCAGGTTACTGATGATGCGGATTAAATCGCCGCGCACGGTGCAGCAAATGCAACCATTATTCATTTCAAAAATTTCTTCGTCAGCACCAATTACCAATTGCTGATCGATGCCCACTTCGCCAAATTCATTGACAATTACGGCAACTTTTTTGCCATGCTCAGCCGTGAGAATGTGATTGAGTAATGTAGTTTTGCCTGCGCCAAGGAAGCCTGTGAGGACGGTAGCGGGAATTTGTGATGTTGCGATCATAGCTAATGTTCAGATGCTGACAATATCTGTAAAAATTGTAATAACAAGATTATAGCCTTCTTATTTTCGATGATTTAGCAAATATCGCAGGATTCAAGCAAACTTCTGGCATCATCAGCATCAAGGGGATGTGATAGGAGATATCCTTGTCCATAGTCACAGGACAGCGATCGCAAAATCTGTTTTTGTTCTTCGGACTCAATTCCTTCAGCCACTACATCCATTTGCAGCCCATGAGCGAGATTGATGATTGTATTAACAATATTGTTATTGGAATTAACTTCTAGTGCTTTGACAAAGGCTCGATCGATTTTTAAGGTGTGAATTGGTAGTTCGTGCAAACGACTTAAAGAAGAATATCCCGTGCCGAAGTCGTCAATACAGAGTTTAATATTGAGGCTCTTTAATTGTTCAAGAGCGATCGCTTCAGTGCTAGAAGATTCTAAAAGACAGCTTTCAGTGATTTCTATTTTCAGGCAATTACTTGGCAGTTCATAATCATCTAAAATCTGTTGGACATTTTGAGCGAAGTTTACTTGTTTAAGTTGAATTGGCGAAATATTTACATTTATCCATAGAGAATTAAAGAAATCATGGTTAACCCCATCCCGATCGCGGAAGTATTTATACCAAGTTTGGAATTGACTCAAGGACTCGCGCAGCACCCACCAACCCAAAGCGTTGATTAAACCAATTTCTTCGGCGATCGGAATAAACTTAGATGGCGAGATTAAGTTCCCTGATGGATGATTCCAGCGCACTAAAGATTCAAAGCCACAAATTTGATCAGATTGTAGACAAAAGATGGGTTGATAGTACATACAAAATTCTTGATGTTCGATCGCTCGCCGCAAATCATTTTCCAGATCTAATCTAGCGATCGCCACATCACGAGTATCAGGATTAAACACATCATAGCGCCCACGTCCTTTACTCTTAGCCTGATACATGGCTATATCAGCATCCCTAAGAATATGTTCAGGTTGTTGATACTCTTGAGAGCCAATGGTAATACCGATACTGATGCTGACAAATAGTTCGTAATCGTAGAGTTTAAAAGGCTGTTCTAGTTCCTTTTGAATGTGATCGGCTAGATCGGTCGCTTCTTCAAGATTTTGAATATCTTCAAAGAGAATGATAAATTCATCCCCACCAAATCTAGAAACAGTAGCACGAGAGGGCAAACAGGCTCTCAGTCTGCGCGTCGCCTGCTTGAGCAACTCATCACCGACTAAGTGTCCGAGACTGTCATTAATTACTTTAAAGCGATCGAGGTCGGTAAATAGAACCGCATAAAGTTGATTTTGGACGGTTAAATATTGCAAACGCTGCATTAACCAAGCCCGATTTGGTAGCCCTGTAAGGGTATCGTGAAAGGCTTCATAGGCAAGTCTTTGCTCTCTCTCCAATAATTGAGACTGCACCTCTTGCAAATCAGAAAGTGTTTCCGAAAGCTCCATTGTTCGTTCATTAACACGATTTTCTAGCTCTTGAGCAAAGTCTTGCAGTTGCGAATTTTTTTCTTGGACTTGCTTAGTTAAAAAACTCACTTGAAGATGAGTTTTAACTCTGGCGATAACTTCATCACGATCAAAAGGTTTCGTGATATAGTCCACGGCTCCTAGTTCAAAACCCTTAACCTTGTCTAAGGTGTCAGAAAGAGAAGTCATAAAGATAATCGGAATTTCACTAGTTTCTGGCGTATTTTTTAAGATTTTACAAGCTGAGAATCCATCCATAATTGGCATCATTACATCTAAAAGAATTAGATCTGGTCTAACGTAAATAGCCTGTTCGATCGCACTTTCGCCATCAACAGCAATTAAAATTTCCCAATTGCAATTAGCTAAACTTCCAGATAAAACCTTAAGGTTATTTGGATTGTCATCAACGATTAAGATTTTACCCAATATTTCTTTGCTAGACATAGTTTTAGTACTCATGACTTTAATTTAAATAATTTGCGAGAAAGGCAAGGGGCTTAAGTCCCTTGTTATCAGATTGGTTTTCTTATGACTCATTTAGGATTGCTATGGGATTTAACAAATTCTTTGATCTTCTTAATCTGAAAATCATTTGCCATCTTTTGTAACTCCTGAGCGAATGGAGTAAAATCACTATCTAGTTTTTCAATCTCTATAGAACGTTCAACAATTCCGTTAATATTACCCTGCATTACTAGATCATAAAGGATTTCTAGTTCTATAATCGGTGGAGCCTTCATAATTTTTTTATTGTCAATTATAGTTGTTACATCAATTAAATTAGTTTCTGAAAGATTGGAATTTTGAGATGATTTTATTTCTTCGTATATCCAGTTTATAGTGAGATGTTTTTGAATTTTATTCAGCAAATCGTCAAATTGAATTGGCTTAGGTAAAAAATCATCTCCTCCCATTTCTAGGCTTTGATCTTCATCTTTACTAAATGCACTTGCCGAAGTAACAATAATCACAATGTTACTAAATTCTGGCGATCGCCTAAATTGTCGAATCATTTCAAACCCATCCATTACTGGCATCACTAAATCAGTAATAATCAAATTTGGATTTACTTCAGGTGCTATGTCTAGAGCCTCTTTGCCATTATTTGCCTCAATGATCGAAAATCCAATTTCTTCTAGTAATTTTACTAACACCATCCGATTTTCCCACTTATCATCAACCAATAAAATTGTTTGACTGCTGCCTTCAAATCCGACAATTTTGCGCTGTTTCGATTGGCTATTAGTTTGAAGACAATCAAAATCAAGATTCGTTGCTTTTAAATGTAAATCCAGCCAAAATGTGCTACCTTTCCCTAGCTCACTTTTGACCTGTATGGAACTGTCCATGAGTTTAGCAATATTTTGACTAATTGCTAAACCTAAACCCGTACCCTCAGATTTTGACTGCGAATTCCCCGCTTGCTCAAAGGGAGAAAATATATTTTCTAGAAGTTCTGTGCTGATCCCAATCCCTGTATCTTCAACTTGAAATCGAATTTTGTGTATATCCCGAATCTGGCGATCGCCTAAATCCGAACAAGTAATATCGGGAGCGATCGCCTGAACCCTAAAGGTTACACCGCCATTGTCTGTAAACTTAATCGCATTACCGATTAAGTTAAGTAAAACTTGGCGGAGACGTTTATCATCGGCAACGACCCCCATGGGTAAATTTCCTGAGGATAAATAAGTAAATGTGATACCTTTCTGCTCCGACCTGATCGCACAAATTTCGACAACACCCTGCAAGAAACCGAGAAGATGGAAATCACTTTCAATTAATTCCATCTTCTGAGCTTCGATTTTTGATAAATCGAGAATATCCGCAATTAGATTCAACAAATGATGACTACATTGCTTAATAACATTAATACCTTCAATTTGCTTAGGCATTAAATTGCGATCGCGTTGCAAAATCTGCACATAGCCAAGAATACCATTGAGTGGTGTTCTTAACTCATGGCTCATATTTGCCAAAAATTCGCTCTTAGCCCTATTTGCCGAATCTGCATCCTCTTTTGCCTTGGCAAGTTCAAACTCAGTTTGCTTACGCGCCGTGATGTCTGTATGCGAGCCAATCATCCTGATGGGCGTTCTGTTATTAAAAAGAGCCATTCCCCTTGCCAAAATCCATTTATAAGAGCCGTCTTTACATTGGACTCGGTGTTCGGCTATATAGTGAGGAATTTCTCCTGCCCAATAGCTTTCAACCGTTGACATGACGTGATTAAAATCTTCAGGATGAATTAATTCAATCCAAGAATCAACATCTGGAGTTAGTTCATTCTCTTCATATCCCAACATCGTTTTATATCTAGCTGAGAAAAATACTTCATTGGTGGTGCAGTCCCAGTCCCAAATGCCATCATTATTACCTTCTAGCACCAGTTGCCAACGTTTTTCGCTTTCCTTTAGCTGCTGCTCCGCTATATTCCTGTTAGAAGATTCCAGCGAAAGAATTACCAAATCGCCAATAGACCTAGCAAAGCTCTGCTCTTCTAAAGTCCATTTCCGCAAGTATCCTGTCTGTTCAATGCACAATACCCCGATCGTCACTTCATCTCGGCGAATGGGAATTTCCAACATAGATTTAATCCCCAATCCTGAAAGATAATCTGCGGCAAGCTCACAGGTGCGAGGATCGTTGATTGCATCAGTAATGGGCAGGACTAATTCAGATTGCAATGATGCTAGATAGTTAGGATAATTGGTGATCGCTAGGTCTGGCTCACTGATATGTTGATGAGGGCTTAGGATAAATTGATTAAGACATTCCCAATAAACACTCTCATGCTTTGCCATCCAAAGACTGACTCTTTCGGTATTCAGGATTTGGGCGACGGTTTCGGTTAAGAGTCTAATATTCGCCTTTAAATCTCCTAATCGTAGCTTTTCATCTCCAGCTAATTTTGCTAAAACTTGGTTATGTAAGCTAAGGGTAGTCGCACGTTTCTGCAACTCTTCTTCATACCTACGGCGATCGGTAACATCTGTATGAGAACCAATCATCCTGATCGGCTTTCCCCGTTCATCAAACAAAGCTTTCGCCCTAGCTAAAATCCATTTATAGCTGCCATCCTTGCAACGCAAACGATGCTCCAACATATAAGTAGATGTCTTTCCTTCTAGATAATCATTTGTCGTTTTGATTGCCAATTCCAAATCTTCAGGATGAAGGAGACTGCGCCATGTGTCAGCACGAGCAACTAACTCATTTTCACCATAACCAAGCATAGTCTGGTATCGAGGTGAATAAAATGCTTCATTGGTTTTACAGTTCCAATCCCAGATACCATCATTATTACCTTCTAGAGCCAATTGCCAACGCTCTTCGCTCTCTTTTAGTTGTTTCTCCGCTAACTGACGATTTGCACTTTCGATCGCCAGAGCTACGAGATCGCCAATGGAGCGAGCAAAACTTTGATCCAGCAAAGACCAATTTCTTGGTTCTCCAGTATGCTCTAGACAAAGCATTCCCACTAATTCGTTGTTATGTTGCAATGGTATTTCTAAAATCGAAGTAATGCCAAGTTGGATCAGATATTCATCAGTTAACGATTTCGTCCGATCATCATTTAAAGCATCATTAACTGAAATTGCTAATTCAGTTTTTAGTTTGCCAAAATGTTTGAGAACACTTGTCGGTATAAAATTAGACTCAATGATATGGGTCTCTAAACTTAACAAGAATAAATCTACGCAAATCCAATTACGTCTTTCTGCTTTCACTAGCCAAACACTACTGCGCTCAACTCCAATAGTTTTTGCTACTGCTTCAGTCAACTTTTGAATACAAACACTCAGATCTCCCAGACGAATTGATTCTTCCTTGGCAAGATCATTTAGAACTTGATAGTGTTGGCTGACTATCACCGCTTTTTCTTGTAATTCATTTTCAATGGCTATGCGATCGCCAATTTCTTTTTCTAGTTCACTTGTGCGTTCTTCGACCTTGCGCTCTAGCGATCGCGAATAATCTTGTAATTGTTCGCGAGATTGACTGAGTTGCAATCTCATGCAGTCTAAAGAATGGGCGAGGATGCTGATTTCACTAATTCGAGAATTGGGGATCGGCTGCTCAAATTTTTCAGAGGCGATCGCTAAACTCGCATCTCGCAATTGAAAGATCGGCTTCACAATCAAGCGTGTTGTCAGAATACCTAAAATGATTAAAATACCCCCGACAAAAATACATAGCCACAGAATTGAATCTGAACCTTCATAAGGGTTTGAGATAATATCTGACTTAGGGATAACAATAAAAATATACCAATCTAATCCAGCAGGATCTTGATAGGGATATATTTCAATGATTTGTTTTTCTGGTTTTGTGTTGCCATCACTGCTTTTAGAAACATCAATTTCTAGCTGTTTAATATCTTGGATTTTCTCAATCCGTCCCAGCAAATTATTGGTCGCAACTATTGTTTCTCGAATAACAGCATTATCACTCTCACTAGCGTTGATTCGTTGAATATTGTCCCCTTTTTTAAGGATTAATGGAGTCATTTTTGTCGATGATGCTACCATCAAACCTGACTTTTCAACGATAAAAATTTGACTCGAAGGACTAACTCGTGCTTTCTCAAGGAAGTCGCTGATTTTACTTAAATTTAAACTTGCAGCGATCGCGTGTTGAGGATTACCTTGGCTATCAAAAAGAGCTTGAGTGGCAGAAATGCCAAGATCAATGCTATTAGCTAATGGATAAATATCAGTCCATACCAAATCTTTATTAGCGATCGCTTTTTGATACCAAATACTATTACGAGGATCGTAATTTAGATCATTAGATGAATCATTAGATAATGCAGAACCTAAGTTTCCATTGGAATCATATTGATACCAACTTAGCCTTGGAAATTTATCAGTAATTTTTAATGTGAATCTATTATCTTGACGAATAAGCCCAATATAGTTACCTGACTTATCTCCTATATTAATATCGTTTATTGTTGAAAAGATACTTGTTAATCTTGTAAATTGCTGAATAATATCCGAAGATAGCTGTGTGTCAATAGGATCAGTTTTGCGAGCTTGAATATTGAGCTTGAGGGCTTGCATCGGCGATCGCAAATAATCACTAATCTCTTGTTTTAAAGCCCTAATCGTATTAGTTCTTAATTTACTACTAAAATCATTAGCTTTTTTTTGTTCATGCTGAAAAGAGAAATAGCCAATAATCCCTACAGCCGCAATTATTTGAATAATAAAAGGAAAAGTTATTAGTAGTCGGATCGAAACTTTTCTGAATTTTTGATTTTCTGGATTAGCTGTATTTTCAAGCATGTATCATTTAGCTTGTATTTTGTTGAATGCAGGCTATAAAAATATTTGTGTCATTATTTTGACTTAAGTTACCAAGATATATTGGTTTTCTACGATACTTAAACAGCGAAAGTAGATAGAGTGCGCTGCGCTCGCTTAAAACCCAAATAAATTTTCAAAAAGCTTGCAAAGCAAGCTTTTTGAAAATTTATTTGTACTAATTAGGACTTACGCAAAATGACTTGAAACCTGCATTGCATCGCAAGGACAATTCATGAATTGCCCTTGCGATGCGTTTTTTTTTGCGTAAGTCCTACTAATCAAAAAACAAATGGGCTATCCCCCACCAACGATAGTTACAATTTCTAGGCGATCGCTATTTTGAATAATCGTGTCTTCCCAAAGTTGCCGATGTAAAATCTCACCGTTATATTCCACCGCCACTAGGCGAGGATTTAGTCCTAAATATTTCAGTAATTCGGTCATGGTGAGATTTGGCTCACAGGTGCGATGATCACCATTTACTTGCAACGTAATCATAGATATTAAGATAAATATTAGGTTTAAGCTTTTATTTGTAATGCTATCTCGATCTTATAGCGCTTTTCAAGCAAGCGAGGTAGCCACTTTATTTTCTCGCGCCAATTAGTGTAAACGCGGCCCAATTGCGTGGATGGGGATACTCGCGCATCGTTACTAGCATTGCTTGGCGTAAAGCTTGGGCGCGATCGCCATTAATTTGCATATTCTGCATATTTTGATAAAAATTCACCATTAATGTCCCTGTTTCCGTATCAGGCACATTCCACAATGACACGATAATACTCGGTGTACCCGCCAAAATAAAGGCGCGGGATAGACCAATCACCCCATCCCCTGTGATTTTACCTTTGCCAGTATTACAGGCGCTAAGTACTACTAATTTGGCTTTGAGATGCAGTTGCAAAATATTAGCGGCAGTAAGTAAATGGGATTCTTTGCCATCGATCGCGAGGGCGATCGCGCTATTCAAGCCATTTTGATCATCAAAAATACCATGGGTGGCAAGATGAATAACTTGAGCTTCGGGCATTTTGGCAACGATCGCCGTTTTTGTGGCATCTTTACCGATGATCGATTTAGTTTTAAAGAGTTGGGCGATCGCCTTTACTTCATTCTCGGCATTAGGCAGATCCGCTAAATCATTTTTAGGATTACCGACTAATAGGGTTTCTAATCCCTTGGGGCTAGATCGTAATTTTTCGGTAAATCCTAGTACTTGAATGGAGGGTGCATAGGAAATAGTATGCTTCTCTATGAGATATTTGCCCGATTGTTCTCTGAGGGCGGCAAAGGGAACTAGAAACAACGCATCATGGGGAACAAATACAATCTGAGATTCAGGATTTTTAGGCAAAAATTCCGCGATCGGTTGAATTAATAAACGATAAAGTTCCTTTAATTCATCGGGAGAGTCATCTAATTCATCGGCTGGTATGGGTTTGAGTGGGTTAGGAATGCGTGTGCCGCTAGAACGAGTGAGCCTTGTTTGCAAATCGGCAATGACTTCTCTAAGTGACTTGCCATTCTCTATTTCCCATTTATTTATATCTAATTTACGAAAGTTGATTTTGCCATCGGGCGAGATCACCCAAGCATAGAGTTCACTCATACCTAATAGGGGTTGCGATATATTGATGCTAGTACTAGTAATTAGAGAATAAGAAACAATCGTGAGATTTTGCTCACGCGCAATTTGCTGGAGTTGCGAAACTTTGACCGATGGTTCTGTATATTTTTGCAGGCGATCGCTTGATAATTTACTTGATAGTAATGCAGCAAAGGCTCTAGCCCTCCCCTGTTCAACCGCTTCTAGGGCTTCAGGATATTTCCCCATCGCGATTCTCACCTTTTGCAGGTTTTGATAAGTCGCGGTTTGGGTTTCAAATAGAGAGACACGATAGGATTCTTTATCTTCTAATCCCACCCGTAATTTTTCCCAAATAGCGATCGCTTGCATTAAGGCTTGCTCGGCTTGGGGATAATCTAAATTATCCTTATAGGCAGAACCGAGATCATGCAAAGCGGCTCCATAAACCAAAGGGCTACCAGATTTTTTGGCGACTTCCACTGAACTTCGAGCAGCATTCAGGGAAGCTTTTCCCATTCTGAATGAAGCACCTTTAACCAGATCATCTAATTGATCTAAAGCTGATTTATCTTCAAATTGTTTTTTTTTAGGTCAATAAAGCCTAAATCATAGGATTTATCAAATTCTTTACGACGACTTCTTAACGATGAATCGAGTGCGCCAAGATCTCGCAAAACTTCCTTTATGCTATTCATCGCTTCTTGACTAAGCTGATTGAGGTTTCGATACTCATCGGGATTTTTTTTGATAGAATTAATCAGGGATAGAAGCTGATTGGACTCTTGACTAAATTGATATTGATCTCCTTGCAATGCTCGCAGATTTTGGAGCGCCTCCAACCAGTTACCCTGTTGCAGATCGTGCAGGATACCGCGCATATTGCCAGTCATTTTATCGAGGGTATCTGCCAATTTACCTGTAACTGCAAACCTTGCATCAGAACTTGTGGCTTTTGATAACTGACGGATGGCAACGCTAGACTTAGTTAAAGCAGGTACCAATTTTTCAAAAAATTCGCCGATTCGAGAAAATTCCCCAAGCGCTCCTTCAATAGTCTCCCTCGAATTAGAGATTTTGGGTTCACGCGGAAAGTTTCCTAAACTTTTTGCCTGATCATAAAAAACTTTCGCAAGCTTTACATTACCCATTGCTCCATGACTATTGCCTAATGCAGTCAGTGCGATCGCCTCTTTTTCGCGATCGCCCATTTGCAAGGCTAAATTACGACATTCCGTAAAGAGATCGATCGCTTGCTGATATTTGCGAAGTTGGGAATAGTTTTCGCCAAGGCGTAATCTTGGCTCGAAATGGGTTAGCGTCAGGAACTGCGGATCGCGGGGGGTATTGTCTGATAGACCGACTGCTCGTTTTAGGTAATTAGATGCTTTATCGTATTCCCCAATATGTTGATAGACAAGCCCTAAACCAGTATGCAAATAAATTCTTGTTCGCACTTGACTTAACTGCTTTGATGAATTTACGAAGGTTTTGGCAGCTTCCTCAATTATTTTTAACCCATCAATGAAAGAACTCTCAGCAAGCAAAAACTGTCCATCTTGGTCATACACTCTTCCCAAAGCCCAGAGAATCATGCCTTGATCTTCCAAATCTCGATTTTGTTTGGCAAGATTCAAAGCCTTTTGGTAAATGGTAATCGCTTGTTTAAATTTGTTCTGTTTAAGGAGAACGTCCCCTTCATCGACAAGCCTTTTTAATTCTGTTCGATAAGCCAGTTCTAGATTATAGGATTCTTTAGATCTAGTTTCTGTTGGCGATGACTGCGCGATCGCCACTTCTTTCCATCCTCCCAATGGCAATAAGTCAAAGCTGGCAAAAACTAGGGGTAAGGCAAAAACAACGGGAAAGAATCTCATGGTTTACTAGGCTTGGGTGATGGTTGACTAAAGAGAACTGATTGTTTAGAAATTGCTTGTAATCCTTCAGCATCTAGGGTTTGTTGCCAAAGCAACTGTGATGTTGGTAAAAGCTTTGCAATTTCATCGAGGCGTTCTGACCAAATGCCATATTTTTGATAGAAGGCAAGGCGATCGCTAGAAGTTTCAAGCTTACTAAATTCTAGTTTTTGAGCAGTAGTCAGGCGATCGCGATAGAGCCGACCAAACACCATCGGATTACTCACATTTGGCTTATCGGAACAGAGATATTCCAATTCCCAAAAATAATATTCTTGAGGTTTGATCGCAGTTAATACAGGCAATGAGACCGCGAAAATCCCCACCTTGTCAAATCCCGCAATATCTTGACTATACAAAGGAACACGCGATTTTTGAGACTTTAGAAGTCTAAACCGATATTTACCTTTGAGATGAGAAGAATAAAAATAAAAAGTAGGAGATTGGGAAAGGTTAACAGTTACAGATTTTTCGCCCTTAGACGCTTTAGGAGTTAAGGACTGAATGTAGGGAAATTGAATATTGGTAACTGGACAACTAGGATCTCTCGGTGTGGTTGAGCGACCTCCAGCAGAATTGCCACTATCTGGGTCATCAGCATGAGCTAGTTGAGGTATTGATGCTAGGCAAATTGTGATAGCTGAAATGGATACTGCACCAGAATATAGCCATTTTTTGATTGTCAAACCAGATAAAAACTTCATGCTTTTCCCGTTACCCTAAAACTGTCCTGATTATAGAGAAATATACCTAAATTTGCAACGATCGCCGCCATTGCGGTTGGCACAAATACAATCCACAAACCTGTAACCGTGAGTATGAATAAGCAACCGCTAAATGAAATAACCAATAGTGATAATCCAAATATTCCTTGTCCGCGCCAAGATTTCATCCGCCAACCTCCAAAACTGCTCAATCCAGCTACGATCACAATGCAAAAAAGATCAATTTCAAAACTTGCAGGTCTTAAAACGGGGCGTTTTCCTTTGGCGGTATTCACAAGTTGACTGATCATTTGCGCCCTCAGTTCCACGCTAAACATACTGCCCATGGGAGTCGGATGTGGCGGATCGGCATTAACGTCAAATCGACCAATCAGGACAATGCGATCGCGTATTTTTTGTGGCGCAATATCAGTTGTCATTAATTCAGTCAGTGATATGGTTTCCGCAATTGGTTGCGATCGATAATCAATTAATATTTGGAATGACTTATCTAGTTTATCGATTCCCGAATCTTGATAAGCACCCTGACCCAGTTCTAAACTAGGGAATGTGGCAAATCCTAGCGGATAAGTGCGATCTGCTTTACCTATTGGTTGTGTATACTCAGTATTTAAATAACGATGAGCGACTAAGAGATTAAATGAAGCTTTTGCAGAACATTTATCCTGTGGAATTTTACGATAAGCCAAAATCTGTCGACGAATATCTTCCGATGAAGTGCCAAAACCCAGAGGAGCAGCAGGTGTTGGCACAAATGAGAAACTAGATTTTGTCTTGCCAAAGGAATGTTCACAAGAGCCAAAAATATTGGAATGTTGTTGCAGAAGTTGTGATAGTGATTCCATTCCTTCTTGATCTGGTTGATCTCTAGCGACACCAATTCCAATTACACGCGGTTGGTATGGCAAAAGACGCTGGATAGTTTTGGTCAAGGTGGCATTAGAGATATCTCGACCACCCATCCATGTATAGTCTTCAGGCTTGATGGCAACAATCAATAAATGAGGATCGGGAGGAAGCGCAGGACGCATTCTGAGCATTTGGTCATAGGTCGCAAACTCTAAATTTTGTAATAAGCCAGTCGATCGCATTGCCAATGTGCTAACCGTGGCGATCGCCGCAATCCCCACAACTACCAACATTTGTTTGGCAACCGCCCAACGCCCAAATTGATACCGTAGCGATCGCGTTACCTGTTTAGCTTCTTTTAATAAATTATCGGCATCGGGATGTCGCTTGAGTGAATCTTCTTGGGTGGCTTTATCAAGAAAATTACGGAGTTGTGGAGGAAATTGCGATCGCCAATTTGGTTCTAGCTCCGATGGATGGAGTCCTGTGGCAGCAAATAGAAGTGTTTGTCCTAGACTATAAAAATCAGATTGCAGCAAGGCTTGACCGCACATTTGTTCAGGAGCAGCATAGTCAAGCGTAAATCCACGTTTTACTGATTGGGTGGCAACTTCTTTGAGATATAAGTTTTTGTCCTCAATAATTTTAATTACGCCAAAATCAATCAATTTAATATTGCCATCATCTGTAATCATGATATTCGCTGGCTTTAGATCACAATAGATAATCTGTTGGGAATGCAGATATTGCAGTATTTTGGTAAGTTGTTCTAGCCAGTTAGCGATGTGCAGATAGGAAATATGCGATCGCAAAGGGGAATAACGATAGAACAAAAATTGATAGAGCGATCGCCCAAAGTTGTTTTTGTAGTTATAATCTTGATCTTGTGATGATTTTAAAATCAAATTCTCTAGGGTACATCCTGTAATTTTTTCCATCACAAAAAAATGTAAAGGGATGCGGTCATCCCTGTGCGGCTTGTTTCGGGGATAGAGGTTTTCTACTTGGACGATATACTTGGCTTGTTGATTTTCAGGATCTTTTTGGAATTTCTGAAGGGTCAGAAATTCCTGACGCAAAAGTAGCACTGTCTTAAATTCGTGACTCTTGCAGACTTTAATCGCTTTGCGATCGCCATTTGTTTCTAAGTCCTCAACTTCCCAAATCACTGCACAACCACCTTCTCCCAACTTTTGAACCAGTTTATAACGGTTCTCAAGGGTAGTTCCTATGGAGAGATCGCTGACCCTAAGCATCGGGATCAATACCTAGGCTTCTTAATTTTTCAGCAAGTCGTTCAGATTTTTGCCGTTCTTGGATGAGCTTGAGGTCAGCTTGCTTGGCTAATTCACTGGCTTGCTTGGCTAATTCACTACCAGTCAAATAAATTTCACCTTGGCGATCGCACCACCGCAGCCACATATCCTGTTTACCCTCATATTCACCCGACTTCACGATCAGACCTAAGTTAATCTGCTCCAGCCAATACAAACCCTGAGCATCTTTTCCTAATACTGGTGATAATTCGTGATACTGCCCTTCATGCAATCCAAATACTCGTAACAGGCGATCGCCCATCTGCTCACTTAACTGGGCTAGGGGATCAAAAACAGCATAATAACTAATACAAATAGCAGCATAATCGCGAAGTTTGCTACTTAGTTCATTGCCCGTTTGATTAGAAACAATCTCGATCGCCACTTCAGGCGGTTTACCCATTTCCCACACAAAATAAGAGCGATTACTTTTTTGTCGAAAATCGCGCTCCACTTCCACATCCAAAGATAGGAACATATCAGGTACAATCGGCGGGCGTTTAATCGCGCTGAAAATGCCCACATTGGCATCAGCAATAAACTTGCGCTGATGGGTTTGCGCCCAAGAGCTATACAAACTCTCCACTAACAAGCGTTGCAATTCTGCTGAAAAAAAGTTATCCACAGGAGTATCGTCTTCAGTTACGAGATCGCTAATATCGGGAATTACGCCAATTTCAGCCGCAGTCATGACTTCGAGCATAGGATTGGTTGCGTTAAAAATTATGCCTATTCTATCGCAAGCATTTAGGTACAGGAAAAATAATTGATTGTGTAGGGGCAGAGCATTAATGTAACTATTGATGCTTATCACAAAATTTTAGATACAGGAATGTTCTGCCCTAAACTTAACGCAATCGCAAGCTAATTCTCAACTGCGGCAAGGGGTAGAGCATTTGCGAACCGAGATTCTGACTAGAGGTTAAAAAATTGTGGCGCAAATGCTCTACCCCTACTCAGCTAAAATCTATAAATCTACAGTTGCACAGTTTCGTTACATCATCCTAGATGCAAATATCTTAAATTGGCGATCGCATGACCAAGGGCTTTTTCTAGCTGCTGCGAAATTACCTCTAGCCTGCTATAGGCTTCTTCAACCAATGTAGGATCGCGGCGAAATAGGCGATCGCGCAACTTAATTTTTTCATCACTTAGTTCCAAAGATCTTAACCAACGTAATTTATAAACATCTGCATCAAGATCAACATCAGAGGCGATCGCCTCAAGCTCTGACTGAACTTCATTGAGAAAATGAATCTCAACATAGGTCTGAACTTCTGTCTGTAAATAAAACTCGCTATCATGACTCTGCAACAGCGATCGGCGATATAGTTCCTTAATTGCTTTATCGATATCTGTGCTACGCGATGAGACTTTATAGCGATCGGGAAACTCTTTGAGAATATCACCGAAATAAATTGGTTCTTTATTTAAAGCCAGCCAATAGAGAACCTCTAATTCCAAATCAGACAGACAATAAATAATACTTTGAATCTCATCATGGAGATTGCCCACAACTAAAGTACTATGCTTTAGATAAGCAGCAAGATCCCCTTTAAAGTTTTTTGCAATATCCTGTGCTGCTAACTTCAATCCCAAAGGATTACCGCCATATTTTTGAACGAGCCTATGCAACAATGCAGGTTCTAATTTTGGTGATATGCTCATACTCTCTAAAAGATTATTTGCCTCAGACTGCTTAAGTCCTGCTAGTCTCAACACTTCGGGACATGGTTCCCATGATGAGTAGCCCCTTGGTAAACTGCGACAGGTAACAACCACACAGCTTTGATGTAGTGTTTCGGCAATCTGTTCCAATAGCTGATGAAAAGAATCACCATTTTCTTGATGATCTAAATCCAAATTATCGAGAATGAACAAACAGCGATCGCGCTTTAATTTTTGCAAAATAAACTTAATAGGATCATCAATCAAATCATATTCCGAGAATACTTCCACATATTCTGCAATATTTTTAACAGAAGTATTGTAATAACATCTACACAGAATTTTTTCGTGAGGTTGTGAATTATAAAAAACTTTAGCAAGATTGCTTTTGCCGATTCCAGATATGCCAGTAATCAAGATTAAGCGAGACTGCTGTTTATATTCGCCTAGCTTTCTTAATTCATTACTTCTATCAAATATCTCTTCAATTTCTACGATCATAGCAGTAGTTTCTGGATCGATTATAGGTACTTCTATAATTGGTTGACGACTGCTTTTAACTAGATCCACCAATAGATTAAAATCTTCTTGAAAAATATCAGCAAGCTTACGGAGATTCTCAAGTGTTGGAGTTTTGACATCACCTCTGAGCCATTTACCAATTAAAGGAGTCAAGACTCCTAATTTTTTCGCCAACTGTCGATTAGATAAGCCTGTTCTGAGTAATTGATCCCTAAGCCATGTGGGAAAATTGCGCTCCTCATTATTCATGCCCATCATAGTTGGTTTTCAACAATACTTTGTCAATGGCAGTATATAGCCGAGTTTCTAAAAATGCAAACCCTTCCCACTCAAGAAACCGTTTCTTATAAGAAACGAATAAGAAACCTTTACAAGAAACTGGAAAGTAAATCAATATCTTGGTGTCGTTCAAAGTTAAACAAAACGAACATAATGATTAAGAAATTAATTGCTACTTCATTAACTCTAGCTGTTTTCACCGCCCCCGTCGTCAATCGTGGCGATGTTTCATTTTGGGTGCGCTAGTTGTTGATGGATAAAAAACGAGAGAGAAAATTACAATGAAAAATAAAGGCTTATTGATTACATCTGGAATCTTTTTGCTACTGGGATTTGGGAGTGTTCAACTCTCGAAAAATGTGATGTGTATGTTTAACGAATGTATTCTCATTACTTCGGGAGACAACCTGTTCAATGCGAAGGGATCAAAAATCGATTCAGGGACTGCTAGTTTGATTGGCACATTACCAATGATTACATTCGGGATAAGTGGCGCTTGCCTAATTGCGGGTTTAGTCAAATCTGAGGCAAAAAGCTAAATAATAGCCGAATAATTGGATAATAGGGAAATAGTAGGTAGAAATGGTTACTGTCCGTGTATTACGCTTTGCAGATGGCAAACCCGTCACTGCAACCAGTGTTGCGATTAGTCGTTATGGTTCGGGGTTTCTAGATGTCGGTGGTGTTTTTCGTGGTGAGTACACAAATCATGATGGAGAGGTTCGATACTCAAAGCTAGATCTTCCAGCTAAAGGAAAAGTGATTATTGACGGTCATGAAGTCTACGATGGTCTGTTAGACGAGGTTATGACTTTTAAGATCTAGAAACACATATTTACTGTTTTTGAGAATTTAAATTTGGAATTACTATGAAAAAGCTATCTGTATCATCTTTCGCATTACTTGCAGGACTTTTGCTAACAGGAGTTTCAGGGGCGATCGCCGCACCAGCCAGCGCTCCTATCCCTAACCGATATTATCCCTTTGCAGGAGAATGTCCAAACCCATCTGGGGGCGCAATGCGTGTAGATCCTTGGAATTTCTATAAGTGTGAATGCACGTCCTATGTGGCAAGCAAACTCAATCGTCGTGGTGTTCCCTTCAGCAATCAATATAAAATCTCTCGATGGGGTAATGCGAGTAATTGGTCAAATGCTGCTAAAGCCGCAGGCATCCCTCAAGATGACTCTAACGTAACACCTAGATTTGGTGATGTGGCTTGGTTCAGTTCTGGTCATGTCGCTTATGTTGAGCGAGTTTTATCTAATGGAACAATTGACATTTCTGAATACAATTATGAGTCACGCCATGGCTATGGTACTCGCAACATTAAAACCAGTTCGGTGTCTAAGTTTATCCATTTTTATGCTCCCTAAAGCGAGATAAGTTGCATTAGAGAATGTTATGTATGGAAGTTCAATGTGATGCGATAATTCAGGTGATTCTTTCGCCGCGAGAACAGAGGCTTGCCATTGAACAAGGGCTGATGGATGTTTCATTAATTGGCGATGGCGATCCATCCTCACCAGATACAGATAAGCTCTGGCGGCTATGTGGTCGATCGCATATTTCTCTCGCTGATCTTGTATTTGGTGTCACTGTTTCGGCTAATAGCGATCGCCTAGGTTTACTCGGTTGGTTGCAGGAAGAAGTACGATCGCAATGTGCGATCGTCAAAGAAAGTCTAAATCAAAGTGGATGTTCTTAGTTATT
>DCSN01000099.1:28775-42861 GCA_002325645.1 Pseudanabaena sp. UBA1465 | reverse complement strand
ATGGAGTCTAATGGCAGTCTAACGGTCTAGTTGAGCCGCCGAAGATAAATGTAACCTTTTAAAGGATTAAATATTGGATGTCGGCTCCAACGCAGTGTTATACGGCTCCTTGCAGAGACTATAGCTAGTCTTCATCCAATTCTTCTGTAGCAAGTGTTTCCATCAACGGCTTCAGATCGAGATACATTGTACGATATGGATTGACTGGTGGTAGAGACTCAGTAGGATCAGCAAACTCAAACCCTAGCTTTTCATAGAAGCCAGATGCATCATAAGCTGGCTCAACATCGAAATCGTAAAGTGCATCTACAGTGATAAATCTTACCCCGATAATAGGAACAACTTCGGTAATCACATAATCGATCGCCCACTCCATAAACCTTACTCCAAGTCCTTTTGTGCGGCGATCAACGGCAAGCAATCCAATCTTGACGGATGGGAAAGTCCGATATTTCACACCTTCTTGGATCAGTAGAGTATCTTCAACTTCTAACTTATCCGCTAGAAGTGTAATGTAACCAGCTAAAGCATCCTCAACCCTAGCGATCCAGCATTGGCAAAGATGTGCATCTGCTTCCCGTTGAATTCGTCCCTGTTTCCAATAGGTGACAAACTCTCCTCTGACACAGCGAAACCCCTGACCAAGTTGTTGGAGTTCAGGGGTTAGCGGTTCAATATTGATTTGAGAGAAATCAACTCCATCGAATTTACCAGAACTAGCCATGCTTCTGTGCTTTGCGGCGACGGGCAGCAATACGTTTTGCAAGAGCAATCATTCGATCATTGACAACTGCCCCACCAGAGTCGATCGCTTCTAGCAATTTCTTAGCGGCAAGCCCTGAGACTGGTTTAGATTGGGTATGAAGAGGGTATTTCATAACACGTTTTATAATTTCTGTTCATTTATTATAGCAAGTAGTTAAAGACGAGATCAGACTTTAAACAGCTGTCAATATTGATATGCTCCTCAGACTTTGTTTCATTTATGCTTCATCAAAAATGTTTAGTCACTGTATGGTATGGGTACTGGATCTCCTGCAACGATCTTGATATCGTCTGCTTCTAAAACATAGAGTTCGGCTGTGTGATTACTACTAAATCCAGTGTGAAGAACATGCGTAACTTTATAAACCACACTTTCAGACGACAAAGCAATATGTTCCCCTGAAACTGGGACTCTACTAAATGGGTGAATTCCAAGCCCTTCTTTCCGTTCAAGACTGTTGCTGTCACGGAGAAATAACATGCATTGGATCATATCTAAACTAAACCTCTTGTAGATAACCTTGATGGACTGGCTGAACCAATAACTTTGATCTGTATAACAGTTGAGTTGATCGGCAAAAGATCGACTTCAGTTAAATACCAAAATATCACAACTTTATCCGCCCAAATGACTTGTTATGCTTTGCATCTGCGGGTGCGAAAATCACAAATGATTTCGTATGCCTCATTGAGTTTTGTCATTTGATCATTTGCAAACTTTCTAAAGTCTGGATGCAACTCCTTACTTGCTAATTTATCAGGATGAAAATCCATGCACTTTTTATGATACGCAAGCTTGATCTCATGATCATCCATGTTTGCCTCACATCCAAGAAGATCATATGCTTGCTTTTGGCTCATTACATTAGTTTCAAATATCTCTTCCGGCTCATAGCGAGATGACTTATAAAACTGCTCTTCGGTAAATGGTGTCATCTGAGGGTTTGACTTACGAAACCATTGCAAATAGTTTTTATATATTGAAAATTTCTCTAGCGTCATACATTTTTTGACAGTCTTGTATTCTTCATTAGAGTATAACGGTTGAACTCACCCGCCGCCATTAATTTCGGATAAATAACACTAGCCTAGTATACGGTCGGGTGCAGTGATTTGTTATGCCTCTGTATACAAATAGTTTTTATCTCCCACATTCTGGAGCTATTTCATAATAGATATGCTTATCTTTCGTTAATCTAGCATCTAATTGAATTAATGGACGATAAAACTGACACAATCTTTTTTCGTTTTCTAGTAACTCGGGCTGAAAATCCTTACTATTTGGGTAATGGTAATCTGCGGACTGCCTAGTGCCACGAAAAGACCATACTTTACCGTCCCATGAAAAACTTTCTCTCTTACCAAAATATGCAAGAAATGTAAAAGAAAAAACATAAAGAAAAAATAGTAATAAGAACACTTTTGCTGTGAAGTAAATCCATTTCTTATAGCTCATTTGTTAATTTATCTAGTTTAAGATACTTTTCAGTCTTGGCATATAACTAGCTTTTCTTTGACCTGCACCTTCAGGATCAGGCTGGGGATTTGGGTTGACTCCTTTCGGAGTAGTTGTTCCAACTGTGTAGAGATACAAGAGGACGGGATAATTTTTGGATATATCTACTCCTCCTTTTCGCCAAAAATCTACAATTCGTTGCAACTCAGCAGCCACCGCATAAGGCGCTTTCTGAGGATTAAGCAGAAACTTAATAGTTGCATCCGTAGAGTCCTTAGTCCATTTAGGCGGAGGATCTATATAACCTTGGTCTACCAAATTCTTAAATCTTCTCAACTGCATTTGAGCAATCCCAATCGATACTTCATCTAAGGGCTTTAAACCCGCAGATGCCTGTATTAAAAATCTACCAAATGATTTAGCAAAATCATTGTCATTGAGCGATATCTGTCCCCCTGAATTTTGAAATTGGTCTAAAATATCTTCAAATGCAATTTCATCGTACATAATTGCTGCTATCATTTCTGGGGTTATATCGGGATATCGATCTTGCGCCCCTGCTTTTTTAATGGAACTTTTTAAGTTATAAAGAACAATTTCAATCCGATCAAGTCCTATATTTACTTCATATCTAAACTTGAAAGTCAAATTAGTGCGAACTATCTTCCGTACGGCTCCTTCATTCAAGTCTGCTGAATGTGTAAATTCAAAACTACCACTATAGAAAAATTCATCTGGTTTATAGGCAATTTCATAGTAGCTCTCAATTTTTACATTATCTGGATAGGTAGGATCATCTTCATGTAACTCAATTAAGAACTTGATGTTAAATCCTTTAGTTGCGGGAGATGTATCGAAGTGTAAATCTCCAATCGTAAATAATAATTTACTTGTTTTAAATGATGTAACTTTTGCTTCGTGCCACAACGGCATCTTAGGTGGTGGGAGAGACCTTATAGCTCTAATTTTTAGAATTGGAGTACCTATGCCTTTACCATCCGAAGTTGAGATGTCTAGCTTTTCTAAATATATTTTTGCTTCTATTTGTTGAGAGGTAGACATTGATTCCTAAATTTTTTGGTGTAAATTAGTTGAGCATAACGGTCTAGTTGAGCCGCCGTAGTCAAACTTTGGATTTTAAAGATCGCTTTTGAGAAGTCGGCTCCAACGCAGTGTTAGACAGTCTTCACAGATAACCTTTAGCTGAGTCATAGCAATTCAATTGTAACGCGCCCACCTTCAACTGCTTCAATCTGGAGTTTAAAACCATACAACAGACCCATACCAACTAGCGGATCTGCATCAGAAGCCGCGACATCAATAACTTGCTCCTGACCATCCCAGATCACAGAAGCTTTGTATATTTCAAAAACAACTTCGCTTCCGTCACCTAACGTACCAATGTCTCGATAGTGCCAAGGCAAGCCAAGATCTGTGATTACAGAAAGCGGTAAAGACAAAAAGCTAGTGAATCCTGTATCAATGACAGCATCAACAGCTATTTTGGGTGAGCCGATACGACCGACTGCAACTTTGATGATTGCTTCACAATTGTTATTGACGACACCGAACATCATACGTTTTTTCTCAGACTGCTGCTGCCAAAACGGAAGACGGCTCTATGTCCAATCCGAATTACCCAAGGTTGAGCATCGGGCTTACGTTCATAAAGTCGATCAACCGCTAACATCGGTGAGTTAGCTACCTCAAAATCTCCAGTCTCAATATCAATAGCAACTATTTTGCCATGATTACCTGCTTCGATCTGTGGGCGTATTTGCGTTTGATAAATTAGATCGCCTCGTTGGGCAAATTCTTCTTTGCTATAGCGGGGTTGACGGACTGCCATGATTGTGAATTTTCCTCGATCACTGCCTTCTCTAGCATTATAACTGACTAGAAATTGCTTTAAATAAAATAAGGTGCGTTAATGAAATGTAACGCACCCTACAAGATCGGCGATCGTACTTAAAATTAGAAGATGGCGATCGCACTAAATTTAATAACAGTTTAGTGATTAAATCGGTATTTGCAAAATCGGCATATCTTTGCACTCTCTTTAACCTTCTCAGCACATTGAGGACATGGTTTAAGGCGTGGAAGGCATGCAAGAAGTATGAAAGCTATCCAGCCGCCAATAGGGTGAATACCAAACAACATCCACAAGGCAGCGCGGTTGTTCTTGCGGGCAGCATGGATGCCAAGCCAAATGGGAGCGACCCAACAAACAACAATAATCAGAACTATGCTGATGCCGTATATGACATCCATAGAGAATCCTTAAGTAACGATGGTTTTGATGCCTAACGGTCTAGTTGAGCCGCCGCAGTCAACCTTTAGCATTTAAAGACCACTTTTCAGAGGTCGGCTCCAACGCAGTGTTAGACATCTTTATAGAATCTATAGCAAGTGAATTTTTGTCTCTTCTCTGGAAATATCTTTCTTGGAAATATGTGTTTTAACCCTCCATTTTTCTGCCATGATCGTAGCATAATCACTCATTTCTTTAAGTTTTGTTTCTCCATCTTGAGCAATTTGAAGAATCTCGGCTAATTCTGTTTCATTCAATAAGTTTGTGTTCACAGTTACTTCTCCAAACGAATTTTAATATTACTTACGACTATTTTAGCTTCTAAAAGCCGACCTAATTGTTCTGACAAATCTTCTCCTGCTTCCTGAATATCTTGATCTGATGGACTTTCATCGATTGTAAGGTATTGAAGAGTTTCTTGAGTCCGCCTTCTAGTATTTTCTACAAAAAGAGCATAATTGTTAAGCGAAGCATATAGCTGAATTGATATAAAATTGTCTGGGAACAAAGTGATTCTTGCTCTAACTAATTCAATAGCTTGTGATAGTTCACGATCAAGGTTATTTAGCTCGTCATTGATTTGTTCAACCAACGTATTGAAATTAGAATGTAGAGTCATACATGAAAGTTAAATTTTAATCATCGATTATACTGGGTTTTGGTAATCACCCAGTCAATCATAATTTTATTCTTATGATTCTCATACCCAAAATACCTAAAATATAAAATTAAACCAGAAAATCAAGAGTCTCCATGTACTAGCATGAAAGGAATAGCAGTGCCTAAAGCTATAGCACTAATAAAAATTCCAAGAAGAATCCAAAAGTCTTGAGCATTGATTAGTAATCCTCCCGCTAATAACAAAAACGAAAGATGGCCACCCCACAATACTTGTCTAGGAGTAATTTCTGAACTGTCATAAATAACGTAGCTCAGGGATATTACTACAGCAGAGTACAGTACGCAAGATGTCACAACGTATAGCCAAAGAACTTGCCAAGATTTTTGCGTACATATGTACATCATTCCTGCAATAGCTAATATTCCAATTATTCCATGTACGTTAATTCTCACTGTAAGTAACCCTAAATCATTTTTCTGCTAGCGTAAATGTCTCTTTGATGGCACTTTAGTATACTCGACTTACAGTTGCTGCATCACCAGTTCTCTCATTGATAATTGTTTTCCATTTGTCATTATTGCCATCAATAATAACTGTTACTGTATCTCCAACTTCAGGCTTAATTCTGCCATCGTAGTGGACAACGTAGGTTTTACCTGTAGCAACACTCTTAATGGTAACACTATCACTCCAAAGTGTTGTAATCGTGAAAGCTTTTCGTGACATATTTTTTAACCTTCAGCTTTTTCGTAATGAGCGATCACCACCTGTCCCAAACCCTTGATTATTCCTCCAGCAATTGCCGCTTTAGCTGCCCATCCTGCCCAAGGAATTAAGGTTAATGCTTCTAATGCAACTATTTTCCCTGCAATTGCAGCAAGACCAACAACACCTGCTGCGGCAACAGCTTCTCCCCACTCATAGTCATCACCTCGATAGATTTTGCCTATCTGGTAACACATTGTTGCTTCAATTGTTATGAGTGCGGCTGATGTTGCCCCTGGCACTACGGCAGCAACTACTAAACCTGTTCCTGCTACTGCGTAACCATTTACCCACGTTTCTGCTCTACTACGATTGGACACAATCTCTCAACCTCCATTATTGCAGTCTAACGGTCTAGTTGAGCCGCCGCAGTCAACCTTTAGCCTTTAAAGACCACTTTTCAGAGGTCGGCTCCAACGCAGTGTTAGACGGTGCTTACTTTACGGATTTCTACGCTGCCTTCTTCAAATACTTGAACTGTGAGTTGATAGTTTTCCATCAATGACATTCCAACAAGAGGCTCTGAATCAGCTTCATCAATTGGGATAGTCAAATAGTCTCCATCCCAAATGACAACGGCTTCATAGACATTAAAAACGCATTCGCTACCATCACCAAGAATAGCACGTCCTCGTCTTTTCCATTTCAGATTTAGCTGATCAATCAGATCTGGAGGCAATGAAAGCCAACCGTTAAAACCTGTATCAACAATCGCATCTCGTGTGTAAGTCTTTCCTTCAGAGTCACATATCGAAAGCGAGATAATCGCCTCAAAATCAGCATTAACAATTCCTGAGATCATACTACTCTCTTTGTTCGTCCACCAAATCGGCGAACGTGGCGAGAACCAACACGAACGATCCAGATTTGAGCATCTGGATGACGAGATTCGAGCTTATTGCAAGCAGCTATTTCACGCGCATCAACTTCAAAGTCTCCAGTTTCAAGGTCAATTGCTACAATTTTGCCCTGATTATCCAATTCGACCTGTGGACGTATTTGAGTTTGATAAATAAGGTCGCCACGTTGGGCGAATTCTTCTTTACTATAGCGGGGTTGACGGACTGCCATAATTGTCGACAATGATTTGTCTAGCATTATAACTGACTAGAAACTGCTCAGAGTAGATTGATTTCGTCAAAACAAAAATAAATCTTCATAGTCACAACTGGTATGACTGTCATCGATTATAACAACTAACAAACTCTCTAAAAACCCAGCCCCAAGTCTTGTAAATGCCTTCATAATAACCACCTACTAAGACCCAAGGACGACCTTGCTCATCATAGATTGTTTTATGTATATAAACCTCTCTACCATTACGCAACGCATTAACGATTTCTCCATTGGGACTGTCACGAACGTTAAGAGGAGTTCCAGTAGGATCTGTTACTTGACAAACTCTTTCAGCTTTAACTGGTTGACTAATCACCATAAAAGCCAAAGCAGATAGTGAAAACATCACGATGCTTCTAATTTTCATGTCTTCGTTCTTAAATAAGATAATATCAGATTCCATCTAGCTCTTTACAGATGGAGTCTAATGGCAGTCTAACTATGTATTATCCTGTGATTTACAAGATAAATACCTTTATAAGATAAATATTACACAATTTGTTGAATAAAGCAACTAATTAGTGTGATAACAAGATTTTTGTAAGGTAATATACCTGAATAAAGTTTTATCGATCGCTATGCAAGATAACATTCCTAAACCTGTGCTAAAGAATAACGCACCGATACTTGCTCCAACTGGCATAACTGAGCCGCCGCCTCGAAAGCTGCTCGATCGCGTTAGTGATGCCATACGGGTTAAACATTACTCTTATCAAACTGAAAAGTCCTATGTGCAATGGGTTAGGCGATATATCTTGTTTCACAATAAACGACATCCAAGTGAAATGGGGGGCGATGAAGTTAATGCTTTTTTAACGCACTTAGCAGTTTCCGAAAACGTGGCAGCCTCAACCCAAAATCAGGCTCTCTGTGCAATTCTATTTCTGTATCGTGAAGTATTACAGCAAGAACTAGATCTAAACCTTGATGCAGTAAGAGCAAAACGCCCCAAACGCTTACCGACTGTTCTTACAGTCGAGGAAGTAAGAGCCGTGTTGCAACAAATGGATGGAGTTTCGCAACTGGTGGCAAAATTATTATATGGCAGTGGATTGAGACTAAATGAAGCACTGAGCTTACGGATTAAGGATCTAGATTTTGCCCAAAAGCAACTGCAAATCCGTGATAGCAAAGGGCTGGAAAGTAGATTAACAATGCTGCCTGATACGCTGGTAGAAACATTGCAATTACATTTAAGCTCAGTGAAGTTGTTGCATTTACAGGATCTAGAACATGGATATGGCGAAGTTCATCTTCCATTTGCCTTAGAGAGAAAATATCCTAATGCCCCTAAAGAATGGATTTGGCAATATGTATTTCCCAGTCATAGCCTTGTCAAAGATCCGCGATCAGGAATAATTAGGCGTTATCACATTCATGAGAGCAATATCCAAAGATCTGTTAAAAGTGCCGTCGTCAATGCCAAAATACAGAAAAGGGTTAGTAGCCATACATTTCGCCATAGCTTTGCTACGCATTTGTTAGAAAATGGCTATGACATTCGCACGGTGCAGGAGTTATTAGGGCATAAGGATGTGAAAACGACGATGATTTATACCCATGTGCTGAATCGGGGTGGGAAAGGCGTAATTAGTCCGCTCGATCGCTAGATGTCTGAACATTTTGGCGATATATTTAGATAATGGCAAAAGCAAAATCTCGATATGTATGTAATAGCTGCGGTGAAGACTTCCCGCAGATGTATGGGAAATGTCCTGCTTGTTCTAGTTGGGGAACCTTGCAAGAAGAATTAATTCCTGTGATGTCCACAAATACCAATGCGATCGCCACATTCTCGCATCTCGGCACATCCAAATCTACAAGCAAAGCTCAACCGAGAGAATCCTTAACTCTCTCGCAAATTACTGACAACGACCAAGCCCGATCGCCTTCTGGCTATGAAGAACTTGATCGGGTTTTAGGTGGGGGGATTGTGGCTGGTTCCCTTGTGTTGATTGGTGGTGAACCGGGGATTGGCAAGAGTACGCTGTTATTAGGCATGGCGCAAAAATTGATGAGTCGCTATCCCACTTTGTATGTTTGTGCGGAGGAGTCAGCGCAACAGGTGAAACTGAGATCGCAACGGTTGGGAATCTTAGAAGAGAATTCTGATGACCTTTATTTATTAGCGGAAACAGATTTAGAAACCGTGTTGAGAGAATTGCAGTCTCTACGGCCTAAGGTTGCCGTCATCGATAGTATTCAAGCGCTCTACTTCTCTAATTTGAATGCTGCCCCTGGTTCCGTTTCCCAAGTGCGGGAATGTACGGCGGCATTGATGCGTGTGGCTAAGCGTGAGAATATCTCGCTATTTATCGTTGGTCATGTGACTAAGGAAGGGGCGATCGCTGGCCCCAAAGTTTTAGAGCATATGGTCGATACAGTTCTCTATTTTGAAGGCGATCGCTTTGCCACTCACAGATTATTGCGATCGGTCAAAAATAGATTTGGAGCAACACAGGAAATTGGTGTATTTGAAATGATCGATCGCGGCTTGCGTGAGGTTTCCAATCCTTCCGAATTATTTCTCGGCAATCGTGATGAATCTGTCTCTGGAACCGCTACGATTGTTGCCTGTGAGGGAACCCGCCCGATTGTGGTGGAGTTACAAGCCCTCGTTAGTCCGACGAGTTATTCTTCTCCTCGCCGTACCACCACAGGAATTGAAACCAATCGTTTTTTGCAAATTCTGGCGGTTCTCGAAAAGCGAATTGGGATTCCCTTATCAAAACTTGATGCCTATGTCGCGGCGGCGGGGGGATTAAGTGTGGCGGAACCTGCGGTGGATTTGGGCGTAGCGATCGCGGTGGCGGCAAGTTTTCGCGATCGCACCGTCGATCCGCGCACAGTGATGATCGGTGAAGTGGGGCTTGGCGGACAGGTGCGCCCAGTTTCGCAATTAGATTTGCGCTTAAAGGAAGCGGCAAAATTAGGCTTTAAACGGGCAATTATTCCGAGCATGCAGGTGATGCAAAATTACGGCATGGAAATCGTGCCTGTGACTAAAGTATTAGATGCGATCGTGGCGGCTTTGCCACGCACAAAGTTTGAAGTTGCCAAGCCAAGTGACGAATAGAACCAAAAAACCAAAAAAGGGAGCGCTAAGCGCTCCCTTTTTTGGTTATGTTCCTTCAGTCCAAGAATTGAGGTAGTGAACTTGCTCAGGAGTGAGGGTGTCAATGGTGATGCCCATTGCTTGCAACTTCAAACGCGCAATCTCTTGATCGATGTCCTTAGGAATAGGTACAACACCCGCAGGCAAGTTGCCCTTGTTCTTAACGAGGAATTCACAGGCAAGAGCTTGGTTCGCAAAGCTCATGTCCATCACACTCGCAGGATGTCCTTCGGCAGCCGCAAGGTTAACTAGGCGGCCTTCACCGATGACGATGACGGATTTGCCAGACTTGAGTTGGTACTCTTGAGTGAAGTTACGCACAAAGCTTGCGGATTCGCTGAGATCGTTAAGCGCAACGAGGTCGATTTCTAGATCGAAGTGACCAGAGTTAGCCACGATCGCACCATCTTTCATGGTTTCAAAATGTTCGCGACGGATGACGTGCTTATTGCCAGTCACGGTGATGAAGATATCGCCAATCTTCGCGGCTTCGTCCATAGGCATGACTCTAAATCCATCCATCGCCGCTTCGATCGCCGCAACAGGATTGATTTCAGTAACAACTACACTTGCACCCATACCGCGTGCGCGGAGAGCCACACCCTTACCACACCAGCCATAACCAGCGACGACGATCACTTTACCTGCCAACAAAATATTGGTAGCGCGGATGATGCCATCAAGGGTAGATTGACCAGTACCGTAGCGATTATCAAAGAAATGCTTGGTTTCTGCGTCATTAACCGCGATCGCAGGGAAAGTCAACTTGCCATCGCGGAACATGGCATTGAGGCGAACTAAACCTGTGGTGGTTTCTTCGGTAGTACCGATGATTTCAGGAATTTGATCGGCGTGGTGGAGTACGAGGGTTGTAGTTACGTCGCTGCCGTCATCAACGATGATATGGGGACGGTGAGCCAGCGCCATTTCCACATGGCGATGGTAGGTGGCGTTATCTTCGCCCTTGATTGCAAACACCGAAATTCCGTGATCGTAGACGAGGGAAGCAGCCACATCATCTTGGGTAGAAAGAGGATTGCTGGCGATCAATACGGCATCTGCGCCAGCCGCTTTGAGGGCGATCGCGAGGTTAGCGGTTTCGGTGGTAACGTGGCAGCAAGCAGCGATGCGAATACCTGCAAGGGGCTTTTCGGCAGCAAAGCGATCGCGAATTTGACGCAATACGGGCATTTCGCGGCTCGCCCATTCGATGCGTTGTTTGCCTAGAGGCGCAAGAGTGATGTCCTTAATCTCGTGCTTAACGGTCACGGTTTCAGGCGCAATGGTAGTGGTCATGTATAGGGTTGAAATTTTTACAAAATTTAACCTCATTATATGCTAATCCCCATCATAGATTTGCTGATCTTGATCTCGCTATTTTTAAGATGTGGATTAAAATAACTAAACCTAAGGGCGACATAATTACGTTTAAAACAGAAATAGAGAAGGCTTTGAAAAATGGCAAGATCAAAATCAAGATCAAAATATGGATGGGTATATTCTCCCAAAAAAGAGCCAAGTCCTAAAATACCCGAATCCCTGAAAAAATTAGTACAGGAGCGTTTTCAAGAAATTATTGACAATGATCTCAAACCCAATTGTATTCATCCGCCATCACCAGAATGCAGGCTCATGTACTTGGTAGATATTTTTGGTAAATGGTATCGCAATTACTTTTACATTTGTGGAACCTATAAATATGAAAACCCTTTGACAGATGAAGAATCTTCATCTGAGCATAAGTTCTCTCGATTTGAGTATGTGGGCGGCGATCGCTTTAATGTTGCGTACATGCGACACACAGAAAAGTTTTGGGAATTTATGCAAGATCTCACCCTCGAACAATGCCTTGAAGCATTGCAAACTATTCCCCATTTGCGCCCCTTTTAGTGTGCTTTCTTTCCTAGTCGTTTGTTTCCCCACTTTCGACGGGGAAACAAACCTCCGTACCTCAATTGATTGAAAAGCGCTATATACTTGGAAAATAACGTAGAGATAGTGACATGATCGAGCCAATTGGATACATATTGGGAACCAAAGATGCAACGCCCCTTGAGTTTTGGGTAGCGGTGAGTGATGGCAAAGTCCTACGGCTCGATGATGTCGTACAGGTAAAAACCGATCGCCCCGATAAAAAAGGTGTCGTCAACTTCTATGGTGTGGTTGACCATGTGCGAACTATCCATGAAGGAACCCAATTTGATACGGATACTTTCTTAGTGACCACTGGCAGTATGCCCGTAAATGTCTCCTATGCCGCCCATATCCAAGTCACCCGCATCGAGCCTGAAGAATATTTACCGCCTCAGCCCAGCGATGCTGTCTATTTAGCGGAAGATGAGGATCTTCGATTTGCGCTGAACTTCGATGGCATGGAGCAACGCATTTCCGCAGGAATTATGCGAAATGGTAGTCCTGCCTATTTGAATTATGAATTTATCGATGGCACAAAGGGCGCTCATGTCAATATTTCAGGGATTTCTGGTGTGGCGACAAAGACTTCTTTTGCTTTGTTTATTCTCCATTCCATTTTTAATTCGGCGGCGCTAGGTGCTAAGAGAGCGAATACGAAAGCATTAATTTTTAACGTTAAGGGAGAGGATTTATTCTTCTTAGATAAGCCCAATAACAAAATGCGGGAAGAAGATCGGAATAGTTACCGAACGCTTGATCTTCCCGTAGAGCCATTTCGTGATGTCAGGTTTTGCGTTGCACCTAAGAAAAATACACAGGAAATCGAACCCCATCTCGATCAGCGCTCCGATAATATTTCCGCCTATGTGTGGGGGATGCGTGAATTTTGTCGCGATCGCCTATTTCGTTTTTTGTTTGCAGGTGATGATTTAGAGCGAGGGAATATTGGCTTTTTGGCAAGCATTGTTGAGGAACGTTTAGCGAGATTAGCGGCTGACAATGATAAATATGATAAGAAGTTAGGATTTTTACCGAGAGCGAGTCTGGATTTAGACGATCGCTATGGTGAGGATAATAAGGATAAGGTAGAGACTTTTCGAGATTTGATTGAATTTCTCGAAGATAAGTTGGTGGAGAATCCTGATCAAAAATGGCTAGGGCGTAATGCTCCAGCCACGGCGGAGGCGCTCACCCGTCGGATGTGGGGAATTGCCGATGAAATGGGGCATCTGGTGCGCGGCGATCTGCCTGCGGAGGAGTTGCAAAAATATAAGCTCGATCCTCTGGCGGCGGAATATCAATTAACGATCGCCGATATCAACAAACTCGGCAGCAAAGCCCAAAAGTTTGTGGTGGGCGTACTTCTGCAAAAGCTTTTTATGGAAAAGGAGAAGCGCGGACAATATCCCGTCGTGTTTATTGTTCTTGATGAGTTGAATAAATACGCGCCCAAGGAAGGTCGTAGCCCGATTAAAGATTTGTTAGTGGAAATAGCAGAACGCGGGCGATCGCTAGGCATTATTTTAATTGGCGCACAACAAACTGCTTCCGAAGTGGAGCGTCGCGTGGTTGGACAGGCTGCTGTGCGGGTAGTTGGTCGTCTTGACTCTGCGGAAGTAGAACGTCCTGAATATAATTTTTTGACAGGCGCTTGTCGGAAGCGATCGCTTCTCTTAAAATCTGGCAGTATGTTTATCCATCAGCCCGAAGTTCCATCGCCTTTGCTAGTTGGTTTCCCTTTCCCCGCCTATGCGACACGCTTACGAGAAGTGCAGATCAATGAAGTTGAGAAAAAAATTATGGATAAAAAAGTTAAGCGACTTTAATTTTTGTTGCTTTCGATGCGAGGTCAATCAAATATCGTTACTATAATTTTCAAAGAATTTTCGAGGTATAGATGTTTTCTTTCCCTATTCATTTAGCGATGCATATACCCGATGGCTATCTCAGCTTACCCGTGAGTCTAGTTACGGGAGGTATGGCGATCGCCTTAATTGCCCTCTCGCTCAACTATGTGCAATC
>DCSN01000099.1:26218-28662 GCA_002325645.1 Pseudanabaena sp. UBA1465 | reverse complement strand
GCCCAGATGATCAACTTCCCAATCATTGGTGGAACTTCAGGGCATTTAATGGGAGGGACTCTCGCAGGAATTTTGCTGGGACCTTGGGCAGGTTCCCTAGTAATGTCAGTAGTCTTCATTGTCCAGTCGGTCATGTTTCAAGATGGCGGATTGACGGCTCTAGGCGCAAATATTACAATCATGGGCTTAGTGGGAACCTTTGGCGGCTATTATCTTTACCGTCTTTTAAGAATTCTAATCGGTAAAAACACTTGGCTCGGTATGAGTGTAGGAACAGCGATCGCTTCATGGACAAGTGTAGTAGTTGCCGCCGCATTATGTGCAATGCTGTTAGCCCTATCTGATACAGTTCCATTATTCGTAGGACTAACGGCAATGCTATCATGGCATTTCATGATTGGTATTGGTGAAGCATTTATTACCCTCGCAGTAATTAGCTTTATCTGGCGTACCCGTCCTGAACTAATTTATAGCGCTCCAATTCCTAATTCCGTAAATGTTGCGATCAATCAAACTGATGAATAAAATATGAATAAAAGAAATGGTTTCGTACTCATGGGACTAACCCTATCTTTAGGTATTGCTGTTTTCCTATCACCTTTTGCCAGCAAAGATCCTGATGGCTTAGATCGGGTTTCTCAGGATTTAAAGTTTGAAGAAAAAGCTGTCGAGGAATCACCATCTAAGCAACTTCCATTTTCACAAATCTTTGATGAATATTCTCTTAAGGCAATTCCTAAAGAGAATGAGAAACTATCAACTGCTCTCGCAGGAGTCACAGGAACATTAGTTGTATTTGGTTTAGCATGGGGAATTGGTAAATTAGCAGTGAGAAAAACTGAACCAAAGTCAAAGTAGATCGCCAATCACTCTACTTTTTGTAAGCTATGTTGCTACATATTCCTCTCATCGAAACTCGCGATCGCCCTTCTCCACAATCAGGCGATCGCCGCAATTTTTGGGCTAATCTCGCAGTGCATACTCGCGTACTTTGCGTATTCTTGTTAGTATTTGCGATCGCCTTAACTCCAATAGGTAGATGGTGGACTTGGGCAATATATGCGATCGCCACTTTGCCAATTATCTATGGAAGTAAAGTTGATTTAAGAATCCTCATCAAACGAATGGCGATCGAGTTCGCCTTTATCAGCGTCATTCTATTGGGAACACTCTTTCGTAATGGAGGACAGTTGCTCTGGCAATGGGGCTGGCTGCAAATTACCACCAATGGCTTAACCACCTTGGCAAGTGTGAGTATCAAAGCATTTCTATCGTTACTATTATTAAATATCCTCACCTTAAGTACTTCCATTCCCCTATTATTACAAGCGATGGTTACGCTCAAAACCCCACCGCTTTTAGTAAGCATTTTGGCTTCGATGTATCGCTATATCCATGTGCTAAGCCATGAGTTTAATGCTATGCGCCGCGCCGCCCAAGCCCGCAATTTTGCTCCCAAAAATCTGTACGCTCGCCATAGACAGGATCATGCTTGGCAGCGACAAGTATTAGGTAATATGCTCGGTATGTTATTTATTCGTACCTACGATCGCGGCGATCGCATTTATCAAGCCATGTTAGCGCGAGGCTATCAAGGTGTTCCGACGGTGATGGAGTCAAAATCTGGAGGATGGAGCGATCGCCTAGCTTTAGGTTGCGTTATGCTCATAATTCTATTCGGGCAAATATTCGGGCAACTAACCAATTAATTTCTGTGCATCACAATCCCATCTCCATCAAAAAACTCAGTTATGTCTATCCTGACGGTATTCAAGCTTTAAATGGAATTAATCTGGAAATTGCGGCGACGGAACGAGTAGCGATCGTTGGCGCAAATGGTTCTGGAAAATCTACCCTATTGCTACACCTAAATGGAATTCTCATGGCGCAGCAGGGCGAAATCGTTGTGGGTGAGATGCCGATTTTGCCACGCAATTTAATCGCGATTCGGAACTTTGTAGGGATAGTTTTCCAAAATCCTGACGATCAGTTATTTATGCCGACCGTTTGGGAAGATGTCGCCTTTGGTCCAATGAATCAAGGGCTAAGGGGCAAAGATTTAGAAATTCGGATTGCGGAAGCGATGGTGGCGGTGGGTTTAGATCTGGAAAAATATCGCGATCGCCAATCGCAAAATCTCTCAGGCGGCGAAAAAAAACGGGTAGCGATCGCGGGAGTGCTGGCGATGCAACCGCAAGTCCTCGTATTTGATGAGCCATCCGCCCAACTCGATCCGCGATCGCGCCGCCAATTAATTCAACTTTTGCGAACTCTGCCCGAAACTCAACTAATTGCTACCCATGACTTAGATTTGGTATTAGAGCTATGCGATCGCACGATAGTTTTGAGCGAAGGCGAAATTGTGTATGACGGTAAAACCGCACAAGTATTAAGCGATCGGCAATTTTTATTAGCGCATTCCCTAGAAATGCCCCTAAGTCTCA
>DCSN01000099.1:8292-26161 GCA_002325645.1 Pseudanabaena sp. UBA1465 | reverse complement strand
GTGCCGCCACTCTCTTCTGGTTTTTAGAGAATGTATAGCAATAAAAATAAGATAATCCAGACAATATCGACAAAGTGCCAATAAATCGAGGCAGCTTCAATGCCAAAGTGACTGGTGTTGCTGTAGTGTCCTGCTTTCAGCGATCGCACCAATACGGAGGCAATTAGAGTCAAACCGATGATGACGTGAAAGCCGTGAAAACCAGTCAGCACATAAAAAGTACTAGCAAATAAATTAGTGGTCAACCCAAAGTCTAAATGCTGATATTCATAAATCTGTCCAGCAATAAAGATCGCGCCCATGATGAAGGTAGCGAGAAACCATAACTGAGCAGCTTTGACTTTATTCTCCTTAATCGCATGATCGGCTTGATGAATTACAAAACTACTCGATACCAGAATAATTGTGTTAATTCCAGGTAGGAGCAGTTCGAGATCAGGTGTGCCTTCGGGCGGCCATGAGGTGGCGACGGAACGAAAGGTCAGATAGGCGGCAAACAAGCCAAAAAAGAGCATTCCTTCAGAAACTAGGAATACGATCAAGCCAAAAACCCGTAAATCTGGATGTTCAGCATGACCCGTTGACTCATGGGCATGAATTGCTTCTTCTGAGGTGGTCGTAGTAGTAGCGATCGATCCTTGCATAGGTAAATGTTTGGATAATTTGGACTGAAAACATACTGGATTAGATAGTTAAAGCTTCGCTTTAACTATCTAAATAAAAAAACTAGGCGATCGCCTCTTGACGATCTTCTTTATACTCTTCACCGTAGTCATAGGGACCTGTAGCGAGTACAGGATCGCCAACCCAGTTATGGGGAATAGGAGGCGAAGAAGTTGTCCATTCTAGGGTTAGGGCGTTCCAAGGATTATCGGGCGCTTGCTCACCCTTAAACCAACTGTAAACCGCATTGATCACGAAAGGCACTGTAGAAAATGCCAGAATTAAAGCGCCAACGGTGCAGATCACGTTAATGGGAGCAAATTGTGGATCGTACTGAGCAACGCGGCGCGGCATTCCTTGCAAACCGAGAATATGCATTGGTCCAAAGGTTAAGTGCATTCCAATAAAGGTCAGCACAAAATGAATCTTGCCCCAAAATTCATTGAGCATTCTGCCTGTCATCTTGGGGAACCAGTGATATAGCCCTGCGTAAATGCCAAACACACTGCCGCCAAAGAGGACGTAATGGAAGTGAGCCACTACAAAATAGGTGTCATGCACATGAATATCAATGGGAGCCGAACCAAGCATAACGCCGCTTAAACCACCGATTAAGAAGGTGGAGATAAAGCCCATCGCAAAGAGCAAAGGACTATCTAAGCGCAACTTACCGCCCCAAAGAGTAGCCACCCAACTAAATACCTTGATCCCCGTTGGCACAGCTACCAATAAAGTCGCCACCATGAAGAACACGCGCAGCCAGTCGGGTGTGCCACTGGTAAACATATGGTGCGCCCATACAAATAAGCCCAAAGCGCAAATCATCATGCTGGAATAGGCGATCGCCTTATATCCAAAAATCGGTTTGCGGCTATGGGGAGGGATCACTTCAGAAATGATGCCAAATACGGGCAGGATCATCACATAAACGGCGGGGTGTGAATAAAACCAAAATAAGTGCTGATAAACAACAGGATCGCCGCCACCTGTGGGATTAAAGAAGTTAGTACCGATCAGCAGGTCAAACCCTAGTAGCACCATTGCTCCTGCCAATACAGGGGTTGCCAATAGCGCTAATACCGAGGTTGCCATCATCGCCCAACAAAATAGGGGCATACTGAACAGATCCATTCCCTTCATTCGCATCGACCAGATCGTGACGATGAAATTCACCGCCGCCAAAATCGATGAAGTCCCCACTAATAAAATGCTGAGAATCCAGATTGCTTGTCCGACATGTTCATCGGTCAAAATGCTCAAAGGTGGATAGGCTGTCCAACCTGTGGAGGCGGGTCCCACAAAAAAGCTGCCCATGAGTAATAGTCCCGCAGGAATCGTTAGCCAAAAGGCGATCGCATTTAATTTCGGGAAAGCCATATCTCGCGCCCCAATCATCAGAGGCACAAGGTAATTGCCAAAGCCACCCGTCACCGCAGGCACGATCCACAAAAAGATCATCACCGTGCCGTGCATGGTAAACAGGCTGTTATAAAAAGCGGGATCAACAAGATCGGAGTCGGGTGTGGCAAGCTCCACACGCACGATCGAGGCAAGCGCCCCACCGACTAGATAAAACACAAACGATGTAACGAGATATTGAATGCCAATTACTTTGTGATCGACGCTAAAGGTAAAGAACTCCCACCAAGGAGTCTTTTGGGGTTCAGCCCCTGCGCTCGAACTTTGAGTTGAAGTGAGAGTTTGGGTCATAGAGGAGATTGGTAATAGGGAATAGGGAATTGGTAATGGGAGATTGGCTTTTGGCTTTTTTACTTTTGGCTTTTTACTTTTTACTTTTTACTTGTCATGCCCATCTGAGCGACCTTGCCTGCAAGGTATTCCTGCTCTGACATTTGGGATATAGGACGGGAGGCAACGATCGCTTCGGGATCATTACTGGCGACTTCTTGTTGCTCTTTCAGCCACTTGGAGTAATCTTCTGGAGTGTCAATAACCATCGTGGTACGCATACCGCCATGATAGGAACCGCACAACTCGGCGCAAACGACAGGATATTCACCGACTACGCGAGGCGTAAATTCGAGATAGGTTTCGCGACCAGGGATCACATCCTGTTTAATGCGTAGCTGCGGAACCCAAAAGGCATGGAGGACATCCACAGCGTTCATATTCAATCGGACTTTTTTACCCACAGGAACATGTAACTCCGCCGTTGCGATTTCATCGGTGTAGTTAAAGATCCATGCGAACTGCATGGCGCTGACATTGATCGCCACTACATCGGCATCTTCCGAAGGCATTACCCCCGCCATCCTTACGCCATCATTATTCGATGAAGCTAGGGTTGCTTTGGACATTGGCATCCCACCATGTTCATGATGGGCAACAGTATGATTCATGCCACCATGAGCCATGCCGCTTAAGTCCTGAGTGCCTTGCATGGCGGTATAGACATCGAAGCTATAAATTGCGACCCACATCACGATTACCGTCGGGATCGCAGTCCATGCAATTTCAAGGGTCAGGTTTTCGTGGATTGCAGGGCCATCGGTTTCATCGCCTTTGCGCTTGCGAAATTTGATGATCGAATATATCAAGACTCCCTCAACGATGAGGAAAAATCCTGCGGCGATCGCTAAAATTGTGTTAAATAAGCCGTCATACAAAATGGCTTCATCGCCTGCGGCAACTGGTAGCAAGCCGTTGTTGCGACCGTACCAAATGCTGGCGGCAACGATCAGACCGATGATGACGACTAGAGAAATTAGTTTGTTGTTTACTTTCATGGTGAGGTTGCCCTATCGTGCTGCTCCTATAAAATGGATCGAAATCAATGGGAGCGTCCTAGCGGATATTTTGGGAATTAGGACAGTTTGACATAGTGTCTATACTTGCATCTAATTCCAAAATGAGGGGCAATTGTTAGTAATCTTTTAGTAATTTCTTTGGGATCACACCAAATAAAGGTCGGTGGCGCGAAGCGCCGCCGACCTTTATTTGGTATAGATGAAATTTAAAAAAGCTGGCTTCGCCAGCTTTTTTAAATTTCATCTAGGTTTTGAGAAATCGCAAAATGCGAAATTATGAGGATAAACTAGTGATCGCTAAACGGTTGGCGCAAAGCACCAAAATAAATCATGCAAAATCTTCAAGCTCGATTACTGCATTACCTTGAGAAAATAGTCATCGAGCGCAATCCTTACTATGCGTCGGCGGGACATTTATTTGCTCGTGAATATATCCGATCGCATTTTGCTAAATTTGGCGAAGTCATCACCCATGAGTTTGAAGTTAGTGGCAATAAACATCAAAACTTGATTTTGCAAATTGCGTCTAAAGATAATAAACAGCGATCGCCAATAATTATTGGCGCACATTACGATACTGTTGCAGGCTGCGTGGGGGCAGACGACAATGGATCGGGCGTTGCGGTGCTTTTAGAACTTGCGGAATATCTCTCTACTAACCCTATTAAATATCCTATTCAAATGATTGCCTTTGACATGGAGGAATATGGGTTATTGGGAAGTGAAGCCTATGCTCAAAAGCTGAAGGGTGAGCAGCAAAAATTACGGCTGATGATTTCTTTGGAAATGTTGGGCTATTGCGATCGCGCTCCTAATTCCCAGCAATATCCCGCAGGTTTAGACAAGCTTTATCCCAATACAGGCGATTTCATTGGCTTGATTGGCAGTATTCCCACCATTCCCGATCTGATTCATTTTCAACATCATCTTAAGCCTATTGTTCCTTGCGAGTGGCTTCCCGCAGGATGGCGCGGCTTGGCGATACCATCAACCCGCCTTAGCGATCATGCTCCATTTTGGGATGCTGGCTATAAAGCCCTAATGGTCACAGATACAGCGTTTATGCGAAATCCTCACTATCACAAAAGCAGCGATCGCCTCGAAACTCTCGATTTAGAATTTCTCACCAATGTCTGTCAAGGCTTAATTGCAGGACTTGCTAATCTAAAATAAAGGGCGGCGCATCGCGCCGCCCGACTATAAGCTTTGACATTGAGCGCAAAAATGCGTCGATCGCCCACCGAGCTTAATCCTTGAAATTGCTGTGCCACAAATATTGCAAGGTTGCCCTGTACGCCGAAATACCCAGGCTGTATCGATATAATTTCCCTTCAGCCCTGCCACATTCTGAAAAGAACTAAAAGTTGTTCCCCCCTTAGCAATGCCATCACTGAGAGAGCGAATAATCCCTTGGTGCAAGGCTTTTACTTGCTCTGAATTAAGGGAATTTGCCGCTTTTTGAGGATGGATTTTGCCCAAAAACAAGGATTCATCAGCATAAATATTGCCAATCCCCGCCACCATTTCTTGATCGAGCAGTACAGTCTTAATCGGGCGACCACTACGGCTAAGCTTGGCGGCTAAATGTTCGGTTGTAAACTCAGGATCAAAAGGTTCTAAACCTAATTTTTGCAATCCCGTAATAATCGATTCCGTTGGTTGATCCGATGGAACCCACCAGATCTTACCGAAGGTGCGCTGATCATCAAATCTTAATTCCTTCTGAATATCCCCTTTTTCGTTTTTCGTTTTTCCTTTTTCCTTAACAAATAATCTCACCCGCGTATGTTTGCCCACAGCCACATCGCGATCGCACCAAAGTAAACTCCCCGTCATTCGCAAATGCACACCTAAGCGATCGCCCTGTGTTTGATTTTTGGAAAGCTTAGCAATTAAATATTTTCCCCGTCGCTGCCATTCTGTAAACTCTGCCCCAATTAGGGCTGCTAAAAAAGCTTCTGGATGATCAGGATAGGCGATCGCACGGGGCAGCAATACCTCACCGCCTTCAATTTGCCAACCTAAGGTATTTTCATTTAAACCAATCCGAACTGTCTCAACTTCTGGTAATTCGGGCATTACTAACTAAAAAAGGTAAAATTTCTGCTTAGCAGAAATTTTACCTTTTTTAGAAGAATCTAGGCGACTTCTTCAACTTCATCGATCGCAAAGTTATTAGTTGCGACATTTGAGTAGTTTACGCTGTCAAAACGAACGATCACTGGGTAGATGATGCCGCTTTTATCCACAGAAGCTACAGTACCGACTTCACGATACCAGTAAGACTCTTTACGCAAAACACGAACCTTAGAACCGCGTGCAACTGCCATAGTTTTATCCTTATTCCTAAAGACTGTAATTTGAAAATAAAATGATTACAGATATCGTCTCTAGGTTACTGTGAGGCGATCGCCTCTGTCTATTTCTAATGCGTTAAGTTTTATTTAGTAAAATGGGGCGCTTTGCGCCCCATTTTACTAACGAACAACCACAGGCGTACCCACAGAAGCCCAACGGTAAAGCCATGCAGCATGATCTGGTGCGACATTAGTACAGCCATGACTAATCGGTATGCCAAAACTACGATGCCAATATGCCCCATGAATGGCGTAGTTGCCACTGTAGTACATCACATTCGGCACATCAGGCACGTTGTAGTCTTCTCCGCTCATCCTTGCCGTGGGATATTTAGTTTGAATCTGAAAGATGCCTGCTGGTGTGGGCGTACTACTTTTGCCAGTCGAGACCATTACTGAATAAACGGGGCGATTACCTTGCCATGCGGTTAGGGTCTGATTTCGCCGATTAATCTCAATCCAACGTTTTCCAGATCTTTTGAGGCGCTGAATATCTTGATAACTGACAGTGCGCGATGAGGTTTGGGCGATCGCCTGATCTACCTCACCTAAGTTAATTAATTCAATCCACCCACTAAACCCTGTTAGCAACAAAGCGGTGACTAAAACCTTAGATATCGATTGCCAATACTTAACCATTTTGCTTGCAAGGTTGCGTATTAACAATTATGCCCAAGATTTGCTTGAAATACGCCAAAAGGCTGTAGATCTAAATAAATGGTTCGCCACGCGAACCATTTATAGAAAATCACTTATTGTAAAAATAGGCAATATCTTTGTCTTTGAGTGGGGCAAATCCTGCATCCAACAATTTTTGGTTGAGTTCATCTTGAGGGATATGCTTTGCGCCAATACGGACAATGCGCGATCGCATCGTATTAGTTACGCCACTGCGCTGACGACCTGCTTCTAGAGCCATGACACTGCTATAGAGATCGAGTTTTTTGGGATCAATGGGTGTACCGTCAAAATCAATACCTTTAGCGATCGCCACATCAATCGCATCAGCACCCGTTGTTTGAGCATTATCAGACATAAATTAAAAACCAATTACCTAATTCAAATTATTGTTGTAAACTTTCAACAAACTACCACTGAACGCGATACATCGAAAATAGCAAGCCATCTTTTTTCGCCATAATTTTGCCGCCCATTGACTGCACTAGCTCCGTAATTTCATTAAGCGGCGTGAGAAAGACCTCAGCCCCTAAATAGGTTTCTAAAATCGCCCAATTTTCGGCAAGTTCTAAATCAGGGGCGATCGCATCAAAAATCAATACCCCATTGGGTTTTAATACGCGCTTTGCCTCACTCAATACTAATTTCCAATATGCCAAAGGGTAATAGCAACTAAAACCTGTCGCAATCACGCGATCGAAAGTGGCATTCTCATAATTTAATTGGTGCGCGGCTCCCAGTTGCACCCCTTTAAATAATTTCGAGTTAAGCTGTGAACCCCTTGAATTAAGCGCATCCTTCGCCACAAAACTCACTTCTTGACCATAAAAATACACGTCCCAATCGCGCCAAGGATAAATTAAGAAGCTAACGCCACAGCCAATATCTAAGCATCTCTGATTTTTTTGAAATTGCGCCAATTCCCAAAATGGCGAAGCAATTTTACTGGAAAGTGTATGACTCACCCATTCGCGAAAAAGCGGCATTGACTCCACCTCGGCAGGTAAATCAAACGCCTCATTGCGATATTCGCGATCGTATCGCTTTTGGACTGGGGCGATCGCCTCTGTCCATTCATCATTCTGAGAAGTAAAAGCTTTATTCATTGTAAATATCTATGAAAAATTAATATCTGCCTGTTTCTCGATCGCTTTCAATGTCCCTATTGGAATCATTTTGCTGCTATGCACAGGAACGATAACAGTCCGCCGAGTTTCAGGATTAAATAACTTGAGATGAGATCCATTTTGAGATACTTCTACAAATCCTGCGGATTTGAGTTGTTTAATAACTTGGCTTGCAGTTAATCGTGGTGATTTAGGCATAAAAATCTACAGAGCTAACTCAACCATTTCAGAGCGAGGCTTTTGTTGAGCTAATAAATGATCTGGTAATGGCTCCAGCATTAAAGCAATGGCTTCTTTAAGATTAGATATTGCCTCCTCCCGACTATCACCACAAGAAGACACAAAATTTAACTCTGGACAGGTCGCAGAATAAGCCTGTACTTCCTCATCCCATTCTAAAATTGCACGAATTATCATAAATTTATTTTAAAACTCAATATTTTCGTATAGATCTGCTAAACAAATCTCGACACCAATCGATGACAGCATAAATCGATCATCTAAACTTTCATATTCGATAAATAACCATTGGTGTTCAGACTGCTTAATATATCGCTCCACATGAGGCTTAGACGGATCGATTAACAAATATTCCTGAAAGCTTGGAATTGTGCGGTAATCAGCAAATTTTTCATCGCGATCGTAATTTTTTGTGGAATTAGATAAAACCTCAGCAATAAAAACTGGTTGCGTCACTGTATCCTTGCGCCCCTCTTGCAACAAAATCGGACGAGGTACAACCATCACATCAGGATAAGTATGAATTTGACGCTCAGGAATCCATAGGCGTTGATCGGTAACAAATACCTGTAATGGTTTACCCTTGAGTGCCAGCCTCAAAATTACCGTTAAAGCACCAATAATTTCGTTATGCGTGGGTGTGCCACCAGTGATTGGAATGATTTCTCCATTGCGATATTCGTTACGAATTGTAGATTTAGTCTCTAACTCTAGATATTCTTTAGGCGTGTAAGTCTTAACAGGAGTAGCAATCATCAGGTTGTTTCCCACAATGCAAGTAGATTGGATTATTTAGCAACTCTGGATTAAACTGCTTGTTGTTTTTGGGCTTTAAGGTATGCAAACACCGACTTATCACCAATATCGGGTGGAATGTCTTGAATTAATTTACGGATTGCGAAAATAGTAAACAAAACTGCCCAAGCACCTAATAAACTCCTCTCGATCGCCACTGGCAAAAGATTCGCCAAATGCCCAAGAATCAGTACAGGCAATAAAGGAACTAAAAATTTAGTTTCAAAGCGATTAAAACAAAATGTTTCTTTAAAGAAAATTCCTGTCAGGGCTGCAAAATTAAATCCCACACCAATTAACGCGATCGGATGCTCGTAAATAGCGATCGCTAAAGGCTCTGGGAAATAGAAAGAGATGATTACCGAGGCGATCGCCCCGATCGCCCAAAAGATCTGCAATACGCGATGGAGTAATTCTAAGTAAATATGAATCGTCCAAAGTGCCACGCCTAAACCTATCGAAAAACCAATGTGTAACCAAGTCAACCAATTTAGGATTTCAAAATTACTAGGCTGAAATAGCACTAATAGCGCTCCTGTGGCAAAACATAACGCCGCGATCGCCAAAGCACTACGATAAACAATCACACTCAGGCGATCGCTTTTAGTAATCGTAAATTCACCGAACTGACCTTGATAAACTTCAGATACAATTTCCACAAATTTCTCCGCCAACAGCAACCGCTAAAATTAAAGTATAAGTGATTGCCAAAACTACCATAATGCTTTACTATCTTGCAGTCAAAATCGACAAAAAATCGGATGACGCTGTACCGAAAACCAAGTAGGCAGCAGAGGAACTTTTTATGCGTATCTATTACCTATCTGGTGTGATTCTTAGCGTTACTACAATCCTTGTCGCTTGCGGTGAGGGTACACCAACCGAATGTGCCATCAGCACAGCAAGAGAACTTAAGCAAGGTGTTGTCAAATCTGGAAAATTTGCGGCAGGAACAGATTGCGAAGCCATGAGAAAGCTTGCAGAAGAAGGTAAGCCATTACCCACAATTGCCGATGCAACCACCACAACTGCACCAAAGGCAGCCGTAACGCCAGCGCAGGAAGCTTTTAAAACTCCATTTGTAGCTGGACAAAAAACGCAGGAACTTATTCCCACGACAGATAAGCAAGCTAGAGTACAAGAACTAGAAAAAAAAGTTAATGTTGACTCAAAACAGGCTCGTGATCCTTTTACTAGCACCGTTATTAATCCAGTCCCTAAATTAGAGACTCTTTTAGCTAAGCCCAAGGAACCACCCAAGCTAAGAGCTGCCGTAGTCGTCAAGACATCTAATCGGACAAAGCTGACCCCACCTGACACGCAGGCGGCCGAAGGTACTTTAGTCACAGGTACGGTTGAGATTGCAGGGACAATCTATGCAATCATCCAATCACCTGGCGAATCAAGCCCTCGCAATGTGCAGGCGGGGCAGGTGATTTCTGATGGAAAGGTATTAGTTAAGCGGATTGATACAAATGCTGAGCCACCAATAGTTGTGTTACGGCAAAATGGGGTTGAGGTTTTGCGTGCTGTAGGTGCGCCAGTAGTGGCATCTACGAGTGGTAACAGTACTAATACTAATACTGCAAGCCCTCAACCAACAACGACTCCCCTCGCTCTTCCAGCTTTAACTCCTCCTCAATAACTGAAGGCGAAAACAAAAAAATCTCGCATTGCGAGATTTTTTTGTTTGGTTAGCGATCGCTACAAGCTATTTTTTAGGAGCCATCAACATAGTGATATTTCGACCTTCCCGCTTAGGATATTGTTGAATCTCAGCAACGGACTCAAGATCACTTGCCATGCGATTCAGCAGAACCTCTGCAAGGTCAACGTGTTGGATCTCACGACCACGAAACATGACCGTCGCCTTTACCTTGTCGCCTTCCTTTAAAAAACGCTCTGCATGATTGATGCGTACCTTGTAGTCATGCTCTTCAATCTTGTAGCGCATCTTTACTTCCTTAACATCAGAAGTATGTTGCTTTTTGCGAGCTTCTCTAGCTTTCTTTTCTTGCTCAAACTTGAACTTGCCATAATCCATGATCCGACAAACAGGAGGATCGGCTTTATCGCTGACTAGTACAAGATCTAGCTCTTTTTCTTCAGCCATTTTCAATGCTTCTTTGGGAGTTAGGATGCCGAGTTGCTCCCCTTCCCCATCAATGACTCGAATTTTTGGATATCTGATACGTTCGTTGATTTGGGGGAGGTCTTTAATTGGCTTTTTAGTCATGAAATCTCTGTTGTCTAGACTCTTTAGGGTATGGGGTTAAATTACTAAGGTTTTATAAATGTATGACTACGCTAACCTAAATTTCAAAAAATATTTGAAAATACCTAAAAATTAAGCATTTGCAATATTTGAAGGCTAGCGATCTTTTTGCTTGACATAAACGTTTAAGTATAGTACGAACTAGCCTCTGATGTGTCAAGTGATTATGCCAAAATTTGACATAAATTTTGTTTAACTAAATCACCAGTTACGCGATCGCTTAAAGTCACATTGCCGATCGCGGTCGGTAAAATGAACCGAACTTTGCCAGCTTCCACTTTTTTATCAGTTGAGAGAGACTCCACGATCGCCTGTTGATCAATGTCCGCAGGCAAGGTTTGGGGTAAACGAGCTTTGGCAATTAGCGAAACTTGTTGTGCTTGATCCTCCGCCGACCATAGCCCTAAATCAACGGCGATCGCGCCAGCAATGATCATGCCTAAGCCAACGGCTTCACCATGATTGAATAGACGATAGTTAGTAACGGATTCGATCGCATGACCAACGGTGTGACCATAGTTGAGAATAGCGCGGAGATTGCCTTCTTTTTCATCTTTGGACACTACTTCAGCTTTAGACTTGGCACAACGGTACAGAATGGTGTGCAGAAGCTCATCGGAAATATATCGTAACTGATCAAGGCGATCGCATTGAGCTAATCGATCAAATAATTCGCGATCCCAGATTACGCCGTATTTAATCACCTCCGCCATTGCCGAGCGAAATTCACGGGCAGGTAAGGTTTTTAAAACTTCGGGATCAATCCAGACTAAACGGGGTTGATAAAACGCACCAATCAGGTTTTTGCCCTGTGGATGGTTGATCCCCGTCTTACCACCGATCGCGGAGTCCACCATCGCTAACAGGGTGGTCGGAACTTGCACAAGATCAATGCCGCGTAACCATGTGGCCGCCGCATAGCCTGACATATCGCCAATTACACCACCACCAAGAGCCATGATTACGGATGAGCGCTCTAACCGATGCTGAAGGGCGGCATCATAAATTTTTTGGAGGGAGTTGGCGGTTTTAAAGCGTTCACCTGCGGGCAGAATTACATGGGCAACATCAAACCCTGCATCGCTTAAGGAAGTTTGTACCGTCTCGCCATAGTGCTTATAAATGACGGGATTTGAGACGATCAGAATTTTTTTGCTTTTTTTGCCTAAGCCAATTTCTAATAACTTTGCGCCCAAATTTTTGAGGCTATGGGAGGCGATCGCAATGTCATAACTGCGATTAGGCTGATTATCGCCACTGAGTGCAACGGTGACTGTTGCGGAATGTTCGGACATATTTCTAGATAAATGATCTGATTCTCATCGTAGCAGCGATTATGTTTTCACGTCTTGCAAACTTTTAAAAAGCCGATAAAGCTGTGGCGCACGCTGCGCGTGCGCCACAGCTTTATTACACCTGTAAAGCGCCGCTATATGTCATTTAGCCATTGCCTGACACAATTCAATAATTGCTGTTTGCAGCGTTGCCGTTTCCTCTTTGCCATGTTTGAGATCCGCTTCTAAGCGCAACAAAATACTCAGCGATCGCATTAGTTTTTGGCTATTTAGCCCCTGCACCTCCTGTTTCAGAAAATATACCCGCTTCGGATTGCCGATCTCGGCAGCTTCAGCGATCGCCTTATCATCACGTTCACCCGCTTCTTGCATCAGCTTAATCCACAGCCATGTCCGAAACTGCCCTACTAAAGTTGCACAGATTCGCAATCCCACCTCATTGTTTCGCAGTAGTTCTCCAATCAAAGTAAGTGCTTGGCTAACATTAGCCGAGCGAATTGCACTAGCTAATTGCAGACTATTATGGGCAGATGCTTGAACAAGTGGTGCGATTTCTTTAGCCGTTAGAGGCTTGTTCTTGCCATGATGAGATAGGTGTAATTTTTGCAATTCCATCGTTAAGCGCCGTGAATCATTGCCAATCGCATCAACCAATAAATCAACCCCATCCGCAGATAGCTTCAAGTCAATTTCTGCGGCCGCTTGTTTAACCAGTTGGGCGATCGCGTCAGTTTTCCAAGGCGGTATTAAGGAAAATTCTAAAATTTGGGCATACTTCTGCAATAATTTGGTAGATTTGGCTCTCCCATCAGGTTTGTTCGATGAGGTAAATAAAATGTAAGAATCTACAGACAAATGCTTAAAAGTTCTGTCTAGCTCTGCTAGAAGGGTCTCAGAACATCGTTGGGCGATCGCCGTCTCTGCTAACCAGACTAAACGATTACCCATCCCAAAGGGTGAAGTCACAGCCTGATTGAGTCCATCCATTACCTCAAGATCTCCCGTAGCATGGATTTTGACATAATTAAAATCTCGCCACATCGGATCGACATAGGTATCAATTAGTTTTTTGACTGCTTGAGAAATTTGGTAGTCGTCATCGCCCCAATAAAAGTAGACAGGCATTGTATGATTAGTTCAACTATGTGGTGTGGTGTAGAGATTTGATGATTACTAGAAGCAAAGAAAATAGTCAAGCGAGCCTCCGTACAAAGAAAGCAGTTGCGAAAGCAGTTGCGAAAGCAGTTGCAAATCGTACTGATCATTATGCAGCTTGGGGAAAAAGAATTTTTGATATTGCATTTGCATCAATCGTTCTAACTGTATTTTCGCCACTTTACTTAGCGATCGCAATATTAGTTTTCATCAGTTCTCGTGGCTCTATTTTGTATATTCACCCTAGAGTTGGTTTGCATGGTCAAGAGTTTAAGTGTATTAAATTCAGAACGATGATTAATGATGCAGACCAAGTTCTCGAAGATTACTTAAACTCCTGCCCCATCAGTCGTGCTGAGTACGAAGAATCTTTTAAACTCAAGCATGATCCCCGCATTACCAAGATTGGTAAATTCTTGAGGACAACGAGCTTAGATGAACTACCTCAGTTTTGGAATGTTCTGATGGGCGATATGAGCGTTGTCGGTCCACGCCCCTTAGTTCAAGCTGAACTGATTAAATATGGTTCAGCGATCAATAAAGTACTCAGCGTTCGCCCAGGTATTGCTGGACTATGGCAAGTCTCAGGAAGAAATGACATTCCTTACTCCAGACGAGTCCAGATTGATGCTAGTTATGTGCGACTCATGAGTTTCTGGCTAGATGCCAAGTTGATATTTAAAACGATTTTGGTTGTAATTTTTCCTAAAGGAAACGGTGCATACTAACAAAAAAGCCTCGCAATGCGAGGCTTTTTTGTTAGCTTCTGCGACTGCGCCCCGTTGGACGTGAAGATAAATCAAACTCTAAGGCTGCCGCCATACCCCAAAGAATAAAAGCAAGAATCCAGAAAAATTCCGCAGGTTCACCACTTTGGTAAGGCTTAGCTTGACAAATATCACCAACATTATTGCTGTAGTTAAACCACAAATCACTAAAGAACATCGCAATACCCGCACTACCCAGCAATCTCCAAGATTGGGCGGCTTTGCCTCCCCAAAAAGCAAGTAAGAGAATTGTTGCCACAACCAACAGCCAAATGTCACCTAACGCATAAACAATATTCAGGATTTTGCCTGTATCTAGCTTAAATTCACTGACGAAAAAGGTTACATAGCTTGCGAGTCCAATGCCAACCACTCCGACTGCAACCACAATTCCCCATTGTTTAGGATAAAGGTTGAGCCTGCGCCCAATCACAGACATGGCCATCCCCCATGATAAAAATACATAGGTAATGGTAAAGAAAATATCGGCAATGGAGGGAAATGGCTCGGTAACATTTTTCATCGCATTGACTGCGGTATCTAATAGTTTTTTGCGAGCGGGTTCTGGGACTTGAGCAAGTTGTTTGAGAGGTGCGCCTGCCTGAATAATCTGACTTTGATACTGAAAATCTAGAAATCCAAAGATCAGGTTGCCAATTCCCCAAGCAATGATACCTAGTCCTAGCCCTAGCCATACATTGCGTCCACTAATAATTTTGGGACTGCGCCAATTACGCAAGCAAAGAATTCCTGAAACAGCGATCGCCACAGTCTGAAAAATATAAGTCCCAATCCGATACCAATTTGGTCTGAAATTGGGCTGAACTATGCCAAAGGTTTTTTTGAGATCTGGACATTTTACGCTATCAGTTAATATCGTATGTACGTCAGTAGGTGTGCTAAGAAATAAATAGAACATTAGGGCTAAGGTTGCCCATGCGATCGCTGCCCAAATAATAGATTGTGTGGACATCCCAGTTGGGGAAGAAGATTTGGCTCTACTCATGTATCTTGAACCTTGGCTACAACCATAAGAAATGCGGTTTTAAAAAATAAAAATAACAAATAGCAAGGCAAGCTACAACTATTCAAGTAAACACATCAATCAGGTAATTACGAATAATTACTAATAATTACTGGAAAATTACTGCCAAAGTTTACCTTTAGGAGTTTTTTGCAGCCAAGCAGTTACAGAGACTGATTCGGGCAATTCGCTTAAAGCATCGATCGCACTATCGACAAAACTATCATTACCAAAATAGGAAGATGCAAGTCGATGTAGTTCACCTAAAAGAAGTTGCAATTTGCCCTCATCCCAATTGGGAATTTGTACACTATTAAGTGGATTAATTGACAAAATTGCTTCCAAGGTAGCGATCGAATCGCTTTGGGCAAACTTACCCTGTTGCATAAACTTGAGTAGGTCTTGCTTAAATGAACCTGCTTGTCGTACGCCAAGAAGATCTTCCACTTCCAGATATACGGCTTGTAAGATGAGTAAACAGCCCTGAACAAGATGAGTACCCGCAGAAGAACTTTCTGTGGGTGCTGTGTGGAGTTGGTCAAGTTTGACCCTGCCCCAGACGCTGAAACGTTGAGGTTCCTCCAATAATACGCAAGCTTTGCCTTTGTTATCGGTTAAGTCACGCCAAAGCGCTAAAGCTTCATCTCGATTATCGCCAAACATGTTGAGTAACCGAAATGTTTGCCCCTGATACTGCAAAATCGGTATTTGTTGATCTTTGTTTTGTGGGTTTTGGACGTTGACGATTTCAACGTCTTGGCGCTTCAGGATGAACATGTCTCTACTGTTGACTTAACTGATGTTACCAGTAGCAACAAAGCGTGGCTACCTAATGCCAAAGTTAATGATAATGCCAAAACTGCATTTACACCTTGAAAGTTAGTTAAATCCCCAAGGCAACCGCACAAGTTTCTTAATAATTAAGGAAACATTTCTTAACAATCATGATAACAAAAAGCAAAAACAGGAGAATTGAGCATATTTAAAAAGAGAAGTCGAAATGCTAGCAACAATCAGTCCTGTCAAACTAATCGAAAACCACTTTGGAAGTTTGCGAGATCCCAGAGCAGCGCAAAGTATCTTGTATAAGCTGCTAGACATATTAGTGATCACGATTTGTGCGGTAATTTGTGGGGCTGATAATTTCGTAGAGATCGCCGAATATGGTAAAGAGAAAGAAGAATGGTTAAAGACATTTTTAGAATTAGCCAATGGTATACCATCAGTCGATACATTCGAGAGGAGGAGCCAAGGAAGCAGGGAATAAGCGTAGTCTGATTCATATGGTGAGTGTGTGGGTCAGCATCGCAACATTTAGTAAGTAGTCGGGCATAATTAAAAACCAAGATCTAAAACCTGTAGCGAGCGTGCGCCACAGGTTTTAGGGTTTTATATTTAATTGCGCCCAGCTACTTACTAGGACAGAAAAAAGTCGGCGAGAAATCGAATCAAATAACGGCCATACCGTCACTGCTAAAAATGTTGTCAATCCGAGGTTGTATTGTGAGCATAGATGCAATGGGATGTCAGACCGAAATTGCGAACACAATCCTTGAACAAGGAGCAGATTATGCGTTGGCGCTGAAGGGTAATCAAGGTAATCTCCACGATGATGTGCAAGAACTATTCACATTGGCTAGTGAACAGAACTTCAAAAATGTTGAACATCAGTTCCATGAAACGGTTGAAAAAGGACATGGGCGCGTGGAAACTCGGCGGTATTGGACAATGGGTAATACCGAATATTTAATCGGTGCAGAGAAATGGAGAGATTTGAAAAGTGTTGACATGGTTGAATCACAGCGTACTGTAAATGGAATTACTTCTACTGAACGGCGATACTATCTACTTAGTCTTGAGAATGATGTCCACAAGTTTGCCGAATCCGTCAGAAATCATTGGAGTATTGAGGGTCAACTGCATTGGATTCTTGATGTTGGATTTAAGGAAGATGCTTCTCAATGTTGTCGAGGCTATAGTGCCGAAAATTTAGCGGTGATTCGTCATATCGGCTTAAATTTATTGTCGAGGGACAAAAAAACTAAAGTCGGTGTTAAGGCAAAACGACTCAAGGCTGGCTGGAACAACAACTATTTTTGTTAAGAAACCTGTGCGGTTGTCCTGCAAGCAATGGGCGGGTCAATATCGCGAACCATCCCGCCCCCATCCTTGCCGTCACCGTCGCTGATGTTCACGTTCTCGCTCAAAATATGATCCATCATGCCGATCGCAAACGCTTACTCGTCTTTGCCGACAATCGCCAAGATGCTGCCTTTCAAGCAGGATGGATGCAAGACCACTCCTGCCGCTACCGTTTGCGATCGCTTATGTACGAACGGATCAGATAGGGCGCAGTTTCCATCGGCGATCTCACCGCCCATCTTGATGACCTCCTCGATCAAGACGATTCCCTCAGCCGCGCCCTAGTCCCTGAAGTATGGAACGCCGCCCGTAAAGAAGCCGAAGGTGTCAGGCATAGTCAAGAGCGCAAGTATTTCCTCCGCATTTAAATTTTGCGCGAAATCACCATATGCAACAACAATACCTTCGCCAAATTAAAGTGTATCTGCAAACAAAGGAATGGGTTGGATAGCCCCTAGGTTGGCGACTTTCTGATGCAGAGATTGCACCTGATAAACATCGGTTCTAACCCCATCCTCAGTAGAGGATTGCGCCAGACAAGAGATAGCTAGGAGAAATCGAAACCCCAAAAAATGAGTGGCGG
>DCSN01000099.1:5978-8247 GCA_002325645.1 Pseudanabaena sp. UBA1465 | reverse complement strand
CCGCCACTCATTTTTTGGGGTTTATGTCCTAAGCAAAACTTACATTGCTATAGTAACCGCCTCTCTGTTTTTAGCTTTTGATGACCTCGTTGCGATCGCTATCTTGCCAAGGGGTTTCGGCAAAGCTGGGACTTGGTGATTTTGGTGAACCCCATTTGGTAACTAGAGTTTGAAGTAAGCGATCCTGCGATCGGTGAAAAGCATCTATGTCACCATCGCCGCGATTGATGATCGCAAACCAAATTACGCCATGCTGCTGTGTTTGCACAACTCCCGCTAAAGCACTCACATCAGATAATGTTCCTGTCTTGACGATCGCCCCCTTGGGCATTTTGCGTCCCTCGATCGTGCCGCAGTTACAATCACTGATGGGAAATAGATCGGCAAGGGTTAAACCTTCGACTTGAGCGCGATTATGCACTGCCATCAGAACTGCCACCACAGCGCGAGGGGAAATTTGATTAGCTTGCCCCAACCCTGAACCGTTAATAAGTCTGATTTCTGAGATGGGAATCTCGGTGGCATTTGCGGCGATCGCTGCCACTTGCTTTCCGCCGCCCAACTGTAAAGCTAACATCTCCGACATTTCGTTATTGCTAAAGGTATTCATGCGCTTCAGAATTTGCCAAAGAGGTAATGACGCATGACGGATTAATAATTTGGTGGTGGAAACATTGGCAACGGCAAGGTTTGGCACAATTTGCACATTGCCCAAAATCACTAATTGCGGTTTGGGTGTTCCTATCGGCATCGTGGCATACTGCTCGGCAACTTCACCTTCCCATCGACTGCTATCAAAACCAAGGCGTAAAAATTTAGCTGCTTCCTGTGGATTAAGCTCAAAGTTCATCGCAAATTTGCCCGTAATGACCAAATTGCCTTGAATCCGTCTAATACCTAGTTGATTTAGTCTATTACCAAGGGCGATCGCCTCTTCCCACACAAAAAATGGATCACCACCACCCTCAATAATCAAGTCCCCCTTGAGGGTATCGCCCACCAATTTACCTGTGGTACTGATATTTGTCACAAAGCGATAGTTTGATCCCCATGCTTGCAGCGCCGCCAGAGTCGTCACAATTTTAGTCAGGGAAGCGGCTGGCAAAGGTCGGCTGGATGCGTAGCCCGAAGCGAGGGAGCCATCATGGGACTGAATCCACGCCCCTTGGTTGGGATCATTTAGCCCTGCTTGTTTAATTTCATTCAACATTGAGATGATCGCCTGTTTGGTCGCAGGATCGGGCATCGTATGCGCGATCGCTTCCGCCGCCAGCACTGGACGGGTGGCATAGCTCATCAGCGATCGTGGCACTGTGGCAATTGTCCGACCGTCAAGAGCTTGGTTTGAGACCGACAAAAGCAAAGCGCCAACTAAACTCCACATAGTCATTGAGAAAAACCAGAACCAGCACCAACATTCTAATCAAACATGGCGCTTTCGAGTTGTTGCAAAGCAATTTCTAGCTCATCATTAATGATCGTAATATCAAATTCATTTGCGGCCGCCACTTCCATCTCCGCATGGTGCAATCGTTTGAGGATCTGCCCATCACTATCGGTGCTACGCTGACGTAAGCGATTTTCTAAGATTTCCATTGATGGTGGGGCAATAAAAATTCGCTGAGCATCAGGGAAAGATTTCGCCACTTGCCGAGCCCCTTCTAGCTCGATTTCTAAAAGCACAATCTGTCCTTGGGCGATCGCCTGATCAATCGGTTGACGGGGCGTACCATAGAGATTTCCTGCATATTCAGCCCATTCGAGAAAATCTCCTGCATCGCGCTTCTGTTCAAACTCAGCACGACTCCAAAAGAAATATTCGCGCCCATGTTCTTCACCTGCGCGGGGCGATCGCGTGGTTGCCGAGATCGAAAAGAGAATGCGATCGGGATAGCGCCCAAGCAGTTTTTGTAACAGAGTGCCTTTGCCGACACCACTTGGACCAGTTACGACTATTAGTTTACCTTCACTCAAAAGCTTGTAAATTCCTGTAAGAATCTTTTTGACACTCCTCAGCCTAAAGGCATGAGGATTCTTGGACTCAAAGAATGCCTGTAGAACTTGTCCTAGTATGGTCTTACTCAGTGATGCGCTAGTCTTGCAACTAGCTTCTCAAGCGTGAATTCCCGTATGCCCTACGGTACCTAATGTATTTTAATATAAAGCCGTCCTAGAAGGACGGGGTTTTAAACCCATTTTTCTGATAATTTTAAAATCCTCGCAAAGCAAGGATTTTAAAACAGGCACTTACTCCCTTCCCAGTGAATAA
>DCSN01000099.1:3627-5885 GCA_002325645.1 Pseudanabaena sp. UBA1465 | reverse complement strand
TTGTAACGCCTATTCTTTGGGTGAGAAGGGAGTAAGAGAGGTTCAAGATGTTTAGTCTGATGGGCCTTCTTTGCTGATCACAAAGCGATTCGCAACGGTTTCGGGTTGAATTGCAGATAAAACCACATGACTGGAGTCAGTGACAATTACGGCTCTTGTCCGTCTACCATAGGTAGCATCAACTAATTTGCCATGTTCGCGAGCATCACTAATGATACGCTTGATGGGCGCAGATTCGGGACTGACGATTGCTACAACTCGGTTGGCCGAAACAATATTACCAAAGCCGATGTTGATGAGCTTAATATCCATAGTTTTATCGACCTAGCATCGATTTAGAGGTGTTTTAGCTTCATTTTTGAAAGTATTATTACATTGTTCTGCAAAAATCAATCAACTAAGATATATTTTGTCATGTTTGGCAATAAATTAGTCTAATTAGGAAAAAATACTCATCTGACTCTATTTATAGCCCCTATCTATTGCCTTTATTTGGCTTTTGTTTATTAGAAACCCAATTACTAGGTCAGATGAGATCGCCAATTCTCGGAATTTGATGATTATCGCCACAGATGCGCCTGCCAAAAGACTCCATTTATTCTTCAAATTGCCAGCGATCTTGAGATGCTGCCTCATCAAAGAATCGTTTGGGGCGCAGGGTCAGAGTCACTTTGCCTAATAGCTCCACTGCTGGCTGTGAGTCAAACCATGCAAACTTGAGATTGCCATCTTCACCAGCGATCGCGAAATAACTACTTTCATCCCATTCTCGTTGGGCGCGATCGACTAGCACCAAAATATCTTCAGAACGATTGGCAATTGTGCTGACAACTTCTGTTTGCGCGATCGCTGCCTGCAAAGTATCAGTATTGCAAGCAACAATTACACCATCCTCGGCTCCATGCACCACAAACCAACCAGGCAGAGTCGCCCATGTCGCTTCGCTAGTAGCATGGACAATCCCAAAGGGAGCAATTTCGGAAACTTGGGGAACTGTTTGGAATTTCTCGACTGACAGGGGCAGAGTTCCCACCACTGGCAAGATCCGAGGAATACTATCTTCACCGTCATAACGAAAATTAGGGAGATTAGGAGCCTTTTTCTTGGGTGGAGATGTCATATCCATCAGTAGTTGCTCGATCGCTTTGCGAGCCTTCTCGCTGTGGGCAAAGCGTAAACCCCGCGCAATTAATCTGGTGCGTTCCTGTGGATCAATTTTGCCCTGCGTCGCCTTGAGGATTTGCAACACCACTGCATCCCCCGGATGGCGCGTAAATCCTTCGGGTAAATTTGCAACGTTAGAAGCTTCCTTAATTGCTTTAACAATATCCTTCGCTTCTAAAACATCAAGATTTTTTTCGAGGGCGAAGGTTGCCATCGCCACACGTTCTGATTGATTGAGTACGCGCAACTCATTGAGAATATCACTGCCTTTCTGCTCAAAATGGCTAAGTACAATATCCGCAGCATTACCTGCTTGCAAACTAGCATAGACCTGTGAAGCCACCACAATTTGATTTTGTTGAATTGGTTCAAAGCCAGTATTTTCAAAAATCGAGAGGGAATTTTCTCCCATTTTTTGCAACATTTGACAAGCAAGCCCCCACTGCACCCAAGTTCCTTCCTTATGGCGCAAGAGTTTTAAAAGTCCTTCAGAATCAGTGGGAAGTGTTGTTACTGGGGTTGGCATAGTTGTAATACAAAATAAAATAAAGAAGCGTTTTTTGAGGCGCGACGAAGCCGTGTCACAAAAAATCACTTCTTTATCTTACTGCGAATCCCTTACTGAGATAATTTTTTAATTTCTTCAATTGTATAATTGTAAAATTCTATATTACCCTGTTGCTTAAACAGTTCAGCAGCTTTTTGGAAATCCATTTTTGCGCCTTGAATATCCTTTGAGGTTAGCTTTGAAGAACCTCTAGCATTATAGGCATAGGCATTCTCAGGGTCAACGCGGACAGCTTCACTAAAGTCGGCGATCGCCCCTTGGTAATCTGCTAACCGATACTTCGCTTCTCCACGAGCAACATAAACTCCTGACTCAGGGACTCCTGAAGAACCAGATTTCAGTCGAATTGCTTCGCTGAGGTCGGCGATCGCGCCGTTCCAATCTCCTAACTTATTCTTGACTACCCCACGATTGTAGTAAGGGATTGCGTTGTCGGGTTGGATGCGGATGGCTTCGCTAAAGTCAGCGATCGCCCCTTGCGGGTCTCCTGCTAATCCCTTCAAAGTTGCACGGGAGGAATAGGCTG
>DCSN01000099.1:592-3415 GCA_002325645.1 Pseudanabaena sp. UBA1465 | reverse complement strand
CCTGATTCGCCTGATGTGCTTACTTTAACTTCGCAAGCATAGAGAAAGCTACCAATTAGAACGACTAGCAGCAATCTACTTGTACCCTTAAATAGATTGTTTCTTTCTTGCTGCCCAATGATAAGTTTGCCCAACATTGATAATAATACTGAAGCCATAAAAATCTATTTCCTACTGTTTAATTGACCTAAATCAATTCTAAATAGCCTGTAGAAGGGAATCCCAAAGTGATTCTCTTCTACAAATCCAACAATCTGCCAATGTTTTCGAGATGCTATATTTAGCATCAAATCAAAGGGAAGGGACAATTATTATTGAATTAGACAACATTGTGAATACTAATAGCTGTCGCCAATTTTATTACAGCAAATGGAATGGAAAGTTATTACTTAGGAAGTTTCTCGATTTTCTCAATTACGATGGTTGCAGCATTAGCTTTTTCTGCTAAACCACTTTTCTTGAATAACTCGGCAGCTTTTTCAAGGTCAGCCTTCGCTCCTTGCAAATCATCTGATTGAGCCTTCGCTAATCCGCGAGTGTAGTAAGGATCGACATCTTCAGGAGTAAGACGAATAGCTTCGTTGAGGTCGGCGATCGCGCCCTTGTAGTCCTTTAGCTTAGCTTTCTCAGCTCCACTGTTGTTGTGGGCTGGAGCAAAATCAGGGCTAATGCGGATAGCCTCTTTATAGTCGGCGATCGCCCCCTCACTATTACCAGCTTTAGCTTTTTCAACACCACTGTTGTAATATTTCACCGCTTCTTCAGAAGGGGCTTTAGCACCAGATTCCGTGGTGGTCTTAACCTCAGTTCCACCCGATACGCTTACCTTAGCTTCGCAAGCGAAAAGCAAGCTGCCCATTAGAGCAACTAGCAATAATGGGCGGGCAGTCTTACAGCAATTTGTTTTCAAACCCGCCACAAATTAAAATATAAAACCCGTTGCGGGGCTTCGCCCTGCGACCCTTCTTGTGGCGGGTTTGATCGAGTTTTGCTGTAAATGGACTAATAATCAATCTGTGAAACATTGAAGATAGATGCATTTGTTTGTATCTTTTCTAGCTCAATTGATCTAGATATTGCTTGTTGAAAAGCTGCAAATCAACAAAAGATTTGCAGCTTTTAGACGGATTCACAAAGGTTTGACAATATTTTTGTGAATTAAAACCAAACTTGTTAAGGATTTTAAAAGCACAAAATGATATGTCATTCTCTGCTTTTATATAATATTATTTAAGCATCTATTTCTCCTTCATATCAACAAATTATTTGCAGTCATTGATGTGTTCAAAAATTTATCAAGCAGCGACTTGCTTAGAGTGTTTATGTTCGCGCATGGAGCTCACAAAACGCTCAAACAAATAATCAGCATCGTGAGGACCGGGACTTGCTTCGGGGTGATATTGTACCGAGAAAATAGGTAGAGTTTTATGTTCTAAACCTGCGACGGTGCGATCGTTGAGATTGATATGGGTCAACATTGCGGGAGAGACTTCAAAGGATTCGCCTGTAAGCGCAAAACCATGATTTTGGCTGGTGATTTCCACGCGGCGATCGGCGTTTTCAGCTTGATTTTGGGCGGGTTGGTTGAGTCCACGATGTCCAAATTTGAGTTTGAAGGTGTCACCACCCATTGATAAACCTAAAATTTGATGCCCTAAACAAATGCCAAACATGGGTTTATCAGAAGCAAGCAAAGCCTTAGCGGTTTCGATGCCTTGGGTAACGGCGGCGGGATCGCCAGGTCCGTTAGATAGGAAGATGCCATCGGGATTGTAAGAAAGGATCTTTTCGGCGGGGGTGTCAGCAGGGACGACGACGACGCGGCAACCGTAGCTGGCAAGGCGGCGTAAAATATTTCGCTTTACACCAAAGTCGATCGCCACCACCGTTAATGCTTCACCAGTTAGCTGTGATGGTTCTACAAATTCCCATTCGGAAATGGTTTTTTCTGTCCATTCATAAATGCGATCGGTGGAGGCTGCTTGAGCAAGGTTCTGCCCTTGCATCGATGGTGCTGCTTTCACCTGAGCTAATAGCAATTCAGGATCAAGGATTTCTGTTGATATACCACCGTTCATCGCCCCAAGCGATCGCAACTTGCGCGTAAGGGCGCGAGTGTCAATCCCTGCAATGCCGACGACATTATGGGCCTTGAGGTAATCGGGTAAAGACTGACGAGATCGCCAGTTACTAGGTGTAGCCGTAATATTTCGCGCTATCACACCGCGCACCTGTGGGCGATCGGACTCATCATCTTCGGGAGTTACGCCTGTATTGCCAAGTTCGGGACAGGTAAAAGTGACAATTTGACCTCGGTAGCTAGGATCGGTCATAACCTCTTGATAGCCCGTCATACCCGTATTAAATACCACCTCGCCGATCGCGGTTCCAGATGCGCCAAAGGCGTAGCCACGGTAACAAGTACCATCCGCCAAGACCAAAATTGCTGCTTGCTTTGTTGCCATATCTTCAAATACTCGTTCGTTGCTGTCCACTATTCAGATACTTATTGTGGGCATTTGCGATCATTCTAAACGTTATCTATGTCACAAGAATGAATCTTAATTGGGTTACTGCTGAATATTTGGGCTTGACATTCTCAGCAAGTAACGCGACTGAGATTCCTGATTCAACGAGTCCACTTACTTAGAATTCCTTGCAAAGCTCTAAACAGAGGTGTTTCTCTCCTAAGGGCGTTAACTTTCCGAGGGTCACTGGGTAGTTTGTATTGCTAGGGACTTGCGAGAAAATAAAATGCCAATCTAGATTTTCCAGAATCGGTGGGGCGGCAAATCCGCCCCACCGATTCTGGTTTTATATTTG
>DCSN01000099.1:0-544 GCA_002325645.1 Pseudanabaena sp. UBA1465 | reverse complement strand
TGGTACTTTATTAAGTCGCAAGTTCTCTATAAAGTTTTTGTTTGAGTTAAAGGCTGGTCGTCTAGTTCCTATAAATCTTTTACCTAATAGAAGATTGTGCATTAGCTGATCAGGTTTTACTGGCTGGCATTGCCCATTTGCAAATTCGCGTTGTGCTTCTTGAACTTCTCTAATTAATTCGGCTCTTCGCCGATCGCGAAGGCGATGTTGTGACCGATCGCGATCTCGAAAAACATAAAAATTCGGCAGGGCTTATTTATCAAGAAATTCTAGCGGAAGGGATAGAAGTTTATGCCCTTTGACAGCGATCGCGATTTAGTTGAACAGTGGTTAATTTATGCAAAAAGCGATTTAGAATTAGCGCGGGTTGATTTACCTAGCCTGTCGATCGCGATGATTATGATGTAGCTTTACAATTAGCCGATCGCTGCTTTTTATGGGCAAAAAGTATTATTGATCGCTGATCGTGATGATCTGCATAAATGGTGGCGGTAATGCTGCGCCCCTATGAGAATTATGTTTGTAAATGTCAATTTTTTTCCTG
>DCSN01000238.1:4490-12842 GCA_002325645.1 Pseudanabaena sp. UBA1465 | reverse complement strand
TTCCCCTCTTCCGCCTTTATTTTTCTCTTTATTCACGGTATTATTTTTTAATACATCAGGGTAAAAAAATGACAGCAGAAACACTAGATAAACCTCACCCAATTGCATTTACGATCGCCCAATTTGAATTGATGTATGAGAAATGTATATTTACTGAAAGCGATCGCGTTGAATTAATTAATGGAGAAGTTATAGAGATGTCACCAATTGGCTTAAAACACGCAGTATGCGTAAGTCGGTTGAGTAACAAATTGATGCAAAAACTAGGCACTAAGATAATTGTCTGGAGCCAAAATCCTATCAATATAGGAATTAAATCCCAGCCACAGCCAGATATTACAGTTTTGAAATATCGCGATGATTTCTATAAAGAAGCATTGCCGACACCTGCGGACACTTTGCTAATTATCGAAGTCGCCGATAGCTCCCTTGAATACGATCGCGATGTCAAGTCAAAACTTTATGCTGCCGCAGGGATTCCTCAGATGTGGCTGTTTGATGTCAACGACGAGATGATTACAGGCTTCGCGTACCCATCAGAACTTGGCTACAAGCAAATTAACCGTTACACAAAAGGCGATAACCTCTCAATAACAGCCTTTGATAATGTGATATTTGAATGGCAAGAATTATTTTGACACAGACGATCGCCCCTTGGACAGACGACACCGAACTCATCGGCATCACCCTCACCCTAAAACCCACCAACAACATCACCCTATCCCAAAATTACACCACAGGACTCCACGCATGGTTCCTTCATCAAGTTAGAGACAGCGATCCCACCCTCTCCACCTACCTCCACGACGGACAATCCGAAAAAGCCTTTACCATCTCACCCCTCAACGGCAAACTCGAACCACAAAACCAAAACCTCATCGCCAAAACAGACCAAACCTACACATGGACAATCACAGCCCTAGCAAAACCAGTATGTGAATGGCTCCAAACATGGTGCGATCGCCTACCCACCACCCTCGATCTCTATGCAGGTAAATTTGCGATCGCCGATATCAGCATTAATCAACCAGCCACCACCTACAATCACCTGTGGACAGCTTCATCAAAACCAGAATCAAAGTTTACACTCGCTTTCCTGACTACTACTTGCTTCCGCAGCAAAAATCATCATTTGCCATTACCGATTCCCTACAACATTTTCCATAGTTACCTCCGCCGATGGAACGACTTTGCCCCCGAAGCCTTTCCCCAAGCAGAATTTTTAGCATGGATTGAACAAGTGGTTTATATAACCAACTATGATCTTGAATGCACTAAAGTTGCTGTCGCCAAACAGGGCTATGTGACAGGATTTACTGGCTCTGTCGAATTTGCTGTTGATCGCAAAGCCTCCCAAAATTCTGACTTTGAAAGACTACTTTCAGCCCTAATTAAACTCGCAGATTATTGTGGCACAGGGCATAAAACCACCTTTGGGCTAGGGCAAACAAGACAGATTGGTAAGAGTGAAGTCGGAAGTGCGAAGAATGAAAAAGAAGCAATTACAGCAACTCCAATTCAAGAGCATTTAGTTAAGAGAATTGCTGAACTAACAGAGCTATTTCTGCAAACAAAAAAACGACAAGGAGGCGATCGCGCCCAAAACACTGCCACAGTCTGGGCAACCATCCTAGCAAGGTATGAACTAGGCGAAAGTTTAAAAGCGATCGCGATCGATCTCGATATGCCCTATGAAACCGTCAGAAAATATGCCCAAACTGCGCGTAAGGCAACGTGTAAAAATAACTTAATCAACTAAGTACTTTTTCTGGGTTTAATTTGATAGTTCCAATCACCGTGAAAGCATCTTTTCTTTAAAGCAATAGAGAATGGCTCTTCTGAGTATAAGGGGATAAGTGTATAATGAGATACAATCACAAATAATTATCAGGTATGGATATATCTTGACAGCTTACTAAATCTACCGAATACAACAGTTGAAAGTTGTACACAAGGGTACTGGTCAGCTAAATCGCGATCGACGTATTTGCCTCGTTTTTTATTGTCATGAAATGGACGTTTTAAAACCCATCCCACATTAGCTGACCAGTGCCATTTACAGGCGGTGTTGACATATCAAATTCTCTACATCTTTATATATTTTAAAATAGTATTAGCTACAAAAAAACCTAGATTCACAGGCACAGCATTACCAATCATTTGCTCTAAATTTGTTTTAGTCCCAAAAAACTTAAAAGACTCTGGAAAAGTTTGAATATAACTTCGTTCGATTGTGGTTAAAGGTCTAATAGTTGAAATATCAATATCCTGTGGATCGCCACTATGTAGTTGGTAATTTGGCGGCATAGGACGATTCACACCCCTTATAGTTGGGCTTGGCTCATCAATCGAGAAAATCCCCCTTCGAGCATAGCTTCTAGGATGCCGATAATAATATTTTAGATTTAATTTATCTCCAAGATAATCTCTAATTGTCATCGGTTTATTTGCCAAGCCAATTTTAAATAAATCTACTAAAGCATTTTGATTGCCACCAAGTTCACCAATCAAGAAAAAACGCGATCGCGCTTGTGGTACATGGCAAAGTGAAGCATCCAAAACAATACTAGATAAACCATAACCACATTTTATAAATTGATCCGAGACTTGGGAGAGAATACAACTTTTAGTAATTCTCTGTACATTTTCCATCACAAACCACTGAGGCTTAATCGCACAGACAATATTTGCAAAGTTATAAGTTAGATTAGCGCGATCGCCATTTAGATTACGTTTACCAGCACTCGAAAAATCTTGACACGGTGAACCACCAATAATCATTTCGGGAGCGTATTTTTGAATTATTCTAATTGACGTAATTTCATCCGCTAGATCCTGTTGAATGGCAGAGTGATCAAAATTTTCTCGATACACATCTAGAGCTATATTCCAATTATCAATAGCTGCTAAAATTTCAATCCCTGCTTTCTGAAAGCCAAGAGATAAACCGCCACAACCACTAAATAAGTCAACAGCTTTAATCATGAAAATAACTCTGGTGAATTAAAAATAATCGCGTCAAATCTACGCTCTGGACTAAGTAAATTCTGTCCACCACCCAAAACAATATTTTTGATTTCGTCCTTTTTAATCCTTGGAGATGTCAAATTCTCACATGACATATAGGGATTAGTTACATTCCCTGCGGAAGCAAAAGCTTTATCATTTTTAGTATTGTAAGAAAGCTTATCGATGATATCTTTGTAGTCACATCTGCCATGAATACAGATATCTAAAAGCATTTTATATAGCCAAATGCTTGTTCTTGTTTGACGAGTTATTTGAGTTACAGTATGATCATTTTTTGATATTTGTGATATAAACCAAGCAAAGGCTGCATCACTCCACACAAAGACATCTAGACAATCTTCTGCAAGCTTTGGTGATTTTCCAATGGTCTTCCAAATTGGATGTAAAAGAAATGGCGATTGACTTTTCTCAATAGCAATACTGATATCAGATATACAGCCGATAATTTTTTGAATACTAGTAATTACTTCTCTAGCATCTGACCAATTATCAATAACAACATCGCTACTTTCAATATGGTGTTTAACAATCTCAATACTTGTGCTAACTATGCTAGATGCCAAATATACTATCGTGTCAGGTCTGACAACAATCTCAGAACCAAATTTATCATCACTTAAATTACAAGTCGTATTATCAGGTAAGGCAGTTAACTTAACTTCTAATCCTCGCAAACATTGCCCTGTCAAACTATCTTGAATTACTAAGTCAGTTCTAGGTAAGCTCCCAATTACATATTTTTGAAATGGTGTATGTTGCGCTTCAAATGCAAAATATGTATTTATTTCACTAGGCTTAATTCCAAATACAGTAGCAATATCAATTAAATTTATGCCCAACTTTTGATTAGAAATTGATATGTAATTTGCCGCAATTCCTTGATCGTCAAGATAGCAAGACAAAGCGGCTGGAAAACTTGAGTTAAATTGATTTTTGCCCCAAGACTCAACTTTAGAAAAATCTCGATTTGAATTGTTTAAGCCAAATAAGCTTGCTTGTGTTGCCATTAACCTATCCTTATGCCGCCATTTGATATAATTCTGACTTTAACTCGCGCAAAACCTCAATATATCGAGATTTACCGCCAAATAAATCGATAATTTGCTTAGGGGAGCCGTATCTCTTCATAGGCTCCAATTTTAACACCGAAAGCTCCTCAATATTACAGATCCAAATCCTTCTGAATAGACTTTTGTAAATCCTCCAGCACAATTCCCTGCTCTGATAGCTCCGCAATCAAAGCGCTCTTTTTATCTGCCTCATCCCAGCTACTCAAGAAATCATCCAAGCTACTAAATTTTCGCAGCAAATTCTGTTTGGTATAGTCCTTCAAACTAGCAGTCACCAAGTCGCCATTGTCATTTAAGTACTGAATCCTCTCATTGAGAATTTCCACATTCACACCCGTAATATAAACCTTATCACAGGGTTCAGAAATAACAGCCCCGCCACTGATAATCGTTGGCGTATAGGTTACAGGCTGAGCATCCGTCCCAAAATTTAGCACCTCACCCGTTGCTTGATCGATAACGCGATCTGTAACATTTCCGCTCATATCCTCATCCGTAAGCGCCACGCCCTCACGCACTTCCTTAATCATCACAGGATCGCCGTCAAAACCGCGATCGCTAAATTGATCGGTCACATTCCGAAAGTCCATGATCGTGAAATAACGTTTGTCAAACTGCTCATTAATTCTTGTCCCCCGTCCAATAATTTGCTTAAACTCAGTCGGTGATTGGATATTCGAGTCCAACACAATTAACTTACAAGTCTGAGCATCCACACCCGTAGTCATCAATTTAGAAGTTGTGGCAATTACTGGATAACGTTCTTCTGGATTGATGAAGTTATCCAATTCCCTTAGCGATCGCCTCTACTGTCCGAATTAATCGCAATCTGCTGATAATAACGCGGTTGCCGCCCTTTACTATCAAAAAAATAATCAAAACTAGCAATCTTTCCCGCCTCAGGCGTTTCAATTCTCCTGAACTTTTTGTACTTCTGCCGTGAATTTAACTAGTATTTTTTAGATCATAATGTCAGCAGTACTGAAAACTTGCCGAAAATAGCTAAACCATTATCGCAAAAATAATTCCGAGTCGCGGTGGTACAGCGCCACTCATCCTGTAAACGGATAGAGTGTGGGATTTCCCACTCACGTTAGTTAAATTTTTCAAGCCTGTTAAAAAACCATAGTAACTTGGGTAACATCGTGCTTGTTACAAACAAAGCAACTATATACTCAAACCAGTTGCCGTAGACTGAGACCGAGTTAGGGTCTAAGACGAGGATAAACCATGAAAGCAGTGCGATTAAATCTTGAAGATAGACAAGCTTGGCAGAAACTACAGCATGTTCTGACTAGTCTTGCTTCCGATTATATGGATCTAGTGGCTGTTGAGCAAACTGAATTTAAGTTTGAACAGCAAGTTCTATCCATTGCTTTTACGCTAATTGTGGCTGATTCCAATCGCGATCGCCTGAACGAATTTACCCAAAGCATTGATCGATATTTCAACCGTCTGCAATTAGTCGGCGTGCGGCGGGTTGAATGGGAATTTTACATCATCGGGGAAGATGTGCCAGTCTTGTCACAGGGAAAAGATATTCCCTTTATTGCGGCTCCTGCGCCATTGCCCAGCAGCGCCCTTAGTCGCAATGCAACCAGTCAATCCCTCGCACGGAATGCTCAAGGCAATCTCTTAGCTCGCGGTAAGTTTAGATTTAGTAACTTAGTACGTCGTTTACGCGGATGGTTATTTGATCCGAGGACGATCGCCGCAGCGCGTACCAATAGCCGTATCGCGATTCGCGATCCTAAAGGCGTGTTAGATGCTATCCGCACTAATGCGATCGCCAAATTTAATGACACGATTCAATGGGTTGATACATTTCCTTGGGAAAGTTGGACTAAGGAAAAAGCCGAACAAATTAAACGTCGCCATCAACGCAACTTAGTCCGTGCCGTGATTGAAGATGTACTAATTTTCGGCGTATTACTGATTTGCTTATATTGGCTCACCGAAGCATTATCGGGGCCTACGATTAATCTGGCGCGGATGCCCCAACGCCATTACGACGGCAACATCACCAATGTGCAGTACCGTTGCGGTAATCCGGGGGTAACTCTTAAAAATTATGTCTGTCTAGATAAGGGAATGCCCTATAACCAAGTCGCTGGTATCTTAGGCGGTGAAGGCAAGCCCTTAGGCATCGATCGCAAGTTTGGCGATCGCGCCGTAGTCATTAGCTGGTCAAACAATGATTTGAGCATGAATGCCACCTTTGTAAATGACAAACTCGTTACGAGGGCATATCGTCAACTTACTGCTAGTAAGTAAGAGAGATTGAGCGGGCACTGGTCAGTTAATGTGGGATGGGTTTTAAAACGTCCATTTCATGACAATGAAAAACGAGGCAAATACGTCGATCACGATTTAACTGACCAGTGCCATTGAGCGCAGAGCGCTCAATCTCTTAAAATAAAGCAAGGTTCGCTATGCGAACCTTGCTTTATTTTTGGGTTTATTTTTTGGGATACAACTTGCTTTGAAAAGATTGCTTAAGATTTTTAGATTGTTAAATTTGTTAACACTCATCATTGGTGCGATCTCCATATCATCGGCGATCGCTGCTAAGCCTCAGGTCAATCCAAGCAATGCATCACCAACTAAACCATCAAGTTCAGTCGATCGCCGTGCGGCCGAAGAATATCGCCAATTGGGACTTTCCTATCGTAAGCAGGAACGTTTTGATGAGGCGATCGCCGCTTTGCAGCAATCAGTGAGTCTCGATCCTCAGAATATTGATGGGCGAATTATTCTCGGATGGACACAACATCTTGCCAAAAAAGATAAAGCCGCCGCCACGTCACTATGGGAAGCAATTTATCGATCGCCAACATCTTTACAAGCTTTTAATGCGATCGGTATTGTCTATCTAGTGCGCGGTGATTTGCCGCAGTCAGTGATTTTGCATAGTTGGGCAGCTATGCTCAAAAATGACAATGAGATTGCTCACTACAATCTCAGCCTTGCCTATCAACGCCTCCAACAATATGACCTCGCGATCGCCTATGCCCAAAAAGCGATCGAACTTGAACCCAGCAATCCTCATCCCTTTGTTGCCCTCGCGATCGCTCAATGGACATCAGGCGATCGGGCAGGAGCCAAAAAAATATTTCGTGACGCGATCGGCGTTGATGATCGATATCGAAATCCTGACTTTTTAAACTTTCTTAACGAAGCAGGTTTTAATACTGACCAAATTCAAACCGCAAAACAAGTTTTAGCAAGTCCTTAAAAATTAAGGTTGTTGGTGCGAAGCGCCAACAACCTTAAGACCAAGAGACAATTTAAAAATTTAAGCCTACAGTGTTTCGCACTGCCCCTTTTAAAACCAAGTGACAGTTTAAAATTTAAGGTCGGCGGCGCTTCGCTCTGCCGACCTTAAACTCAAGTGACAACTCCAAAACAAAGAAAAAGATATAATATAATATGTAAATTTTCAGCTTTATCTGTGGAAAATCTATCAAATGCGACTATAGCTTTAACAATAGTGGGTAAGCTATGATTAGCTATCTACTTTAGGGACCAAAAAGTTTAGTCAAGGCTTTCAAAATCGAGGATAAATAGTGGAAATCCCAAGAACATTTCGGATAGAACGTGGCATTGGTCAATATGACTTTAATGACTACTATGCTGTGTTGGGTTTGCCACTAACTGCCGAAGCTAGTCATGTGCGTAAACGATATCTCTCGATCGCTAAATGTTTACATCCAGATATTCATGGGCGCACATCGGATCAAAAACAAATAGCTACCTGCTATCTCTCTAAGTTAGTTAACCCAGCCTATGATGTCCTTTCTCAAGAGCGCGAACGTACGGAATATTCAGCAATTTTGAAACTATTGGGCAAACGCTTAATGAAGCGTAACCAAACCTTTGTTCCTCAATCAGAAATTGCCAAAAAGTACTTAACCTCTACAAAGGAAATAAATTACGAGCAAGCAATTCAGACAATTGCTCAAGTGCAGTATCAAGATCTCAACAAAATTTTAGATCGTATAGGTTTATTAAGCGAATTAAACTTAGTTCATATACTACTTCAAGAAGGTTATAAACATTCATTAGAAGTATCTACAAATTCTAGTGTAGTTTTACCTAAAGAGTCTCCTAATAATTTCCCTATTAACGCCAGTACGAACAAAGTAAATTCAAGCTATCAAAATAATCAAAATAGTAGTTATCAGATGCGAAGTGATTTGCAATCTTCATCGCGTAATACTTCTAATAACACAAGTCAAAATACAAGTCAAAA
>DCSN01000238.1:2920-4407 GCA_002325645.1 Pseudanabaena sp. UBA1465 | reverse complement strand
ATACAAGTCAAAATACAAGTCAATCTGGTTCTAATCAAAACAGCAATAACGCTAATAATGCTACGAATGGTTCAATCAATCAATATATATCTCAAGCCGAAAGTTATATCAGTCAACAACTATGGGCTTCTGCTTTAAAAGAATTGCGGAATGCAATTCAGATTGATTGTAATAATAGTAAATGTCACGCTTTGTTAGGTTTTGTGTATATGAATCAGAAACTGGTCGGCATGGCAAAAGTTAGTTTTCAGCAATCCTTAAAGTTAAATCCTGAAGAACCATTGGCACTGCAATATATTAATCAAGTTAGTAGTACACCACCTAATAGAGACAAATCACAATCAAAACCAAAAGATGCCAAAAAAAGTGGTTTTTTTGGCTGGTTAGGTGGGGGGTAAATTTGAAAGCGGCGCGATGCGCCGCTTTCAAAAATATTTCTGAGTTTCAAGTAAGCGCAAAGCGCTGTAATTTCAAGTATGGAAGAACACAAACTATTGAAGCAAGAATCAAGGCAAGAACTTAAGCAAGCGATCGCCCAAAAAGCTTTGGGTTTAGGATTTACTAAGGTGGGAATTGCCAAGGCAGAATCGGGGATTGAGGCGGAACGTTTACAGAAATGGCTATCCCTCGGCTACCAAGCAGATATGGACTGGATGGCAAATCCGAACCGTCAGGATATTACGCAGGTGATGGCGGGAGTGAAGTCCGTAATTTGTGTGGCTTTAAATTACTACACTCCCCATCAACATTCTCGCGATCGCGCTGTGGGTAAAATCTCTCGCTATGGCTGGGGACGAGACTATCATAAGGTTTTGACTAAGAAGTTAAAGGCTTTATCGACTTGGTTAGAGTCCTTGGGTGAATATCAAGGCGAAAAAATTCGGACTCGTTACTATGTTGATACGGGACCGATCGCGGAGAAAGCCTTTGCTCAGAGAGCAGGAATCGGCTGGATTGGTAAGCATAGCAATGTGATTACCCGTGACTATGGCTCATGGCTATTTTTGGGAGAGGTGCTAACTAACTTAGACCTAGAACCCGATCACCCCCATACTGAGCATTGCGGCACTTGCACACGCTGTATCGATGCTTGTCCCACCAAGGCGATCGCCCAACCCTTTGTCGTAGATGCTAATCGATGTATTGCCTTTCATACCATTGAAAACAAGGCTGAACAAATTCCTGAAGCGATCGCCGCGAATTTAGATAACTGGGTGGCAGGTTGTGACATTTGCCAAGATGTCTGTCCTTGGAATCAACGTTTTGCTCAAGAGACCTTAGAATCTGATTTCCAGCCTTTTCCCCATAATATCGATCCTGCCCTAGAGGACTTAGCCAATATGACTGAAGCAGAATGGGATCAGCATTTTATAGGCTCAGCTTTGAGAAGGATTAAACGAGATCGCTGGCATCGCAACGCTAAAACCTTACTTACATTGCCCTAGCGATCGCCGATGTTCCCTATTTACTAATTTTGATAACGCGGC
>DCSN01000238.1:1239-2889 GCA_002325645.1 Pseudanabaena sp. UBA1465 | reverse complement strand
GCCGCGTTATCAAAATTAGTAAGCGCTTTGCACTTTACTGATCAGCCATTTAGCTTGTCTAGATTTCTGTCGTAAAAGTCTTGGATTAGAATAGTAAATAAGCACAAATTTGAGTAATTATCATCTTGGCTGACCTAAAAATTGTTCGACATATTAAAGACGGTGCTGAGCATTGGAATGCTTGGCGCGAAAAAACTCAACCCGAAGCGATCGATCTCCAAAAAGTGGATTTATCTGGGTTGAAGTTGAATGGCGCAAATTTAACTCAAGTAAATTTGCAAAAAGCGAACTTTAGTAGAGCAGACTTGAGTAGAGCAAATCTAGAAGGCGCAAATTTAAGTGGCGCAGTCTTTCCTAATGCCAACTTAAAGGAAGCTAATTTAAGTGGAACGATTCTAAATCAAACCAACTTTAGCCAAGCCAATCTGCAAGATGTCAATTTGACTGGCACAGATTTGCGATCGCTAGAGCTGCGAGGCATCAATCTGGGCTTAGCCAATCTCAGTAATACAGATTTACGCGGTGTCAACCTCAGTGGTGAGAATTTTAAAAAGGTCAACCTCAGTGGCGCGAATCTCAGTGGCGCAAATTTGCAAAATATTGATTTGAGTGGGGCTAATTTAAGCAATGCTAATCTAAGCAATGCCAAGATGAGTCGAGCTAAACTGCGGGGAGCCTTACTCACCAGAGCCAATTTATACGGAGCATTACTGGATTTAGCCGATCTCGGTATGACTGGATGTATGATGGCGAATTTTGGCGAGGCAATCCTCAATAGAGCCATTCTTAATAAAGCAAATTTGGGCGGCGCAATTTTGAGTGGAGCGCAACTGGTCGGCGCGGAGCTATGTGACACTTTTTTGGGCGAAGCTTTTTTGAGTATGGCTAATTTAACTAAGGCAAATCTCAGTTATGCCGATCTTAGTCACGCCTATTTGTACAAAGCGATTTTGACACAGGCCACCTGCATAGAAACGAAGTTTCGTCATGCGGAGTTACAGGAAGTTGATTTAAGTATGGCAATTCTCAAGCAAGCAAATTTGGCGATCGCGCAACTTCAAAATGCCTATTTGGGTGCTGCTGATTTGAGTGGGGCAAATCTGATGGGGGCTAATTTACAAAATGCCAATCTAGCTAATGCCAATTTAACGGAGGCAATTATAGAAAGTACAAATTGGGAAGGCGCAAATTTGCAAGGTGTGATTGGCTTTGCTCTGTAAATTACAAAGAGGCGGCGCATTGCGCCGCCTCTCTAATGAGCCTCTCTAATGAGCCTCTCTAATGATAGGATGCAGACAGAAGTATAATTTCTGTAAGGATTGGGCATGGGAAGCATTGCATATTTAGATTGTCCGACAGGAATTGCGGGTGATATGTGTTTGGGTGCGCTGGTGAGTGCGGGTGTACCTTTAGAATATCTGCAAGAGGTTGTGCATCAATTGGGCCTCGATCACGAAGTGAAGTTATGGACAGAATTAGTTGATCGGGGTGGAATTAAAGCCACGAAGCTCCATGTCGAACTATTAAACCATACAGGCGGCGAGCCTCCCACCGTTGCCGCTAAACATTCCCATGATTCCCATAGTCATGAGCATGATTCCCATAGTCATGGAGAAAATTCTCATTCTCATTCTCATTCCGATCATTCTC